>NZ_JBVHEP010000017.1:0-212523 GCF_055562795.1 Streptomyces sp. NPDC016851 | reverse complement strand
CCGCACTTCATCAGCGCCCTGGTGCGCACCTACGGCTGGATCATCCTGCTGGGCGACAAGGGCCTGGTCAACGAAACCCTCACCGGACTGTCGGTCCCCGGAGCGCCGTTCCAGCTGCTCTACAACGAACTGGGTGTGGTCATCGGCACCACCTCCATGATGCTGCCCTACACCGTGCTGCTGCTGTACGGCGTGATGCGCGGTGTGGACCGCCGCCTGCTGGCGGCGGCGTCCAGCATGGGCGCCGGGCGTGTGACGATCTTCCGCCGGATCTACCTGCCCCTGGTCGCCCCCGGACTGGCCAGTGCCGGACTGCTCAGCTTCATCCTCTCGCTGGGCTACTACATCACCCCCGCCCTGATGGGCGGCCCCAACCAGACGATGATCGCCACCCTCATCAACCAGCAGGTCACCAAGGAAAACCAGTGGAACGGGGCAGCCGCCCAGGGCGTCATCCTGCTGCTGCTCACCTTCGCCGGGCTGCTGCTGGTCAAACTCGTCACCTCCCTGGGCGCCAGCGCCAAGAAGAGGAGCGCGTCATGATGGAGCTGCGCAAGACCCTCGCCGGACGGATCGCCCTGACCGCCGTCGCCACCGTCATCCTGCTGTTCCTGGCCCTGCCCATCGTCGTCATCCTGGTCACCTCCTTCAGCAACAACGCCTTCGCCTCCTTCCCCCCGGACGCCTGGACGCTGAACTGGTACAAGGCACTGTTCGCCGACGGCAGCAAATGGCCCGCCGCCCTGACACTCAGCGCCCTGGTCGCCTGCCTGAGCACCGTCTTCTCACTGATCATCGGCGTGACCGCGGCGACCGCACTGACCCGCAGCGAACTCCCCCTGCGCTCCGCGGTCTACGCCCTGGTCCTCGGACCCCTGGTCATCCCCCAGATCGTCACCGCACTCGGTCTGTTCCTGCTCTTCGAACCCGCCGCGATGCTCGGCAGCCCCATCGCCATCGCCCTCGGCCACACCGTGCTGGCCTCACCCATCGCGGTACTCATCCTGATCGCCACCCTGCGCGGCATCGACGAACGCCTCGAGGACGCCGCCGCCAGCATGGGCGCCGGCCGCCTGACCATCGCCCGGCGCATCACCTTCCCCCTCGCCGCCCCCGGCATGATCGCCGCGGCGATCTTCTCCTTCATCACCAGCTTCGACGAGTTCTACATCTCCCAGTTCCTCTCCTCCGTCGACACCGTCACCCTGCCGGTGCAGGTCTACAACTCCCTCACCTTCGACATCGACCCCAGCGTCACCGCCGTCAGCGCCATCCTCATCGCCTTCGCGATCCTCGCCCTCGCCCTGGTGGCCCTCGTGCGCTGGCTCGGCACCGGACGGCAGAACTCCCTGCTGTCGGTCGAGAACACGGCAGGCATCGCCACCCCCGCAGGCGAGGCCGTATGAGGGTCTGAGTCCACCCTTGCGTTCGGCACGGTCGGGTACCCGGGAGCGGCAGGCGGAGAGCTGTCCCGGCGCGGCCGGACGTCGCGCGCGGTCGACGGCTCGGGGAGGTGGTTCACCCGATGGCGCGCACCCCTTTCGACGGCTCCGGGGCCGATGCGGCCGGGCTGGCGGCGGCGTTGAGTGAGGAGGTGGACGCCGAGGTCAGGTTCGACGCGGGCAGCCGGGGCGCCTACTCGACCGACGGCTCCAACTACCGGCAGCTTCCGATCGGCGTGGTGGTGCCCCGTACGGTGGAGGCCGGGGCTCAGGCCGTGCGGATGTGCGCCCGCTTCGGCGCCCCGGTCCTGTCGCGGGGCGGCGGCACCAGCCTCGCGGGCCAGTCGACGAACACGGCCGTGGTGATCGACTGGAGCAAGTACTGCACCGGGCTGGTCTCCGTCGATCCCGGCGCACGGACCTGCGTGGTCGAGCCGGGGATCGTCCTGGACGAGCTCAACCAGCAGCTGGCCGGTCACGGGCTGCAGTTCGGGCCGAAGCCCTCGACGCACAGCCACTGCGCCCTGGGCGGGATGATCGGCAACAACTCGTGCGGCGCGTCCGCGCAGGCCTACGGCAAGACCGTCGACAACGTGCGCCGGCTGGAGGTGCTCACCTACGACGGTGCCCGGATGTGGGTCGGGCCGACCTCGCGGGACGAGCGGACGCGGATCGCCGCGGAGGGCGGCCGGCGCGCCGAGCTGTACGCCGGTCTGGACCGCATCGTCACCGGGCACCTCGGCGACATCCGGCGCCGCTACCCGGAGATCCCGCGCCGTGTCTCCGGCTACAACCTCGACTCGCTCCTGCCCGAGAACGGCTTCGACGTGGCCAAGGCCCTCGTCGGCAGCGAGGGCACCCTGGTGACCGTGCTGCGCGCGGAACTCGACCTGGTGCCGGTGCCCGCGTACCAGTCGCTGCTGGTCCTCGGCTACGACGACATCTGCACGGCCGCCGACGACGTCCCCCGCCTGCTGGAGCACTGCTCCCCCGGCCAGTTGGAGGCCCTGGACGGGCGCATGGCCCAGCTGATGTGCGAGGAGGGCGCCTACCTGGAGTCCCTGGACACCCTGCCGGAGGGTGACAGCTGGCTGATGCTGCAGTTCTTCGGCGACAGCCAGGACGCCGTCGACGAACAGGCGCATGCCCTGCTGGGGGCGATCGGCCGGTCCGAGAAGGACCGCACCGTCGCCTTCTCCGACGACCCGAAGCGCGAGCAGCGGATGCTCAAGGCCCGTGAGGCCGGGCTCGGCGTCACCGCCCGGCCGCCCCACGACCGGGAGACGTGGGAGGGCTGGGAGGACTCGGCCGTCCCGCCCGAGCGGCTCGGCGACTATCTGCGGGACCTGAGGAAGCTGTTCGAGGAGTTCGACTACGACCACCCGTCCCTGTACGGGCACTTCGGGCAGGGCTGTGTCCACACCCGCATCCCGTTCGAACTCAGGACCGCCGAGGGCGTGGCAGGCTTCCGGCGCTTCGTGGAGCGGGCCGCCGACCTCGTCTCCTCCTACGGCGGCTCCCTGTCGGGCGAGCACGGCGACGGCCAGTCCCGGGGCGAGTTGCTCACCCGTATGTTCGGCGAGCGGCTCGTGGCCGCGTTCGGCGAGCTGAAGGCGCTGTTCGACCCGGACAACCGGATGAACCCGGGCAAGGTCGTCGACCCCAACCCGGTCGACGGGCAGCTGCGCCTGGGCGCCTCCTGGCACCCGGCCGCACCCGCGACGCACTTCGCCTTCCCGGAGGACGACCACTCCTTCGACCGGGCCGTGCTGCGCTGTGTCGGCATCGGCAACTGCCGCAGCCACTCCGGCGGCGTCATGTGCCCCTCCTACCGGGCCACGCGGGAGGAGGAGCACTCCACACGAGGCCGCGCCCGGCTGCTGTTCGAGATGCTCGGCGGCCACGCCGACTCCGCCGTCACGGACGGCTGGCGCTCCACCGAGGTGCGCGATGCCCTCGACCTGTGCCTGGCCTGCAAGGGCTGCAAGTCGGACTGCCCGACCGGCGTCGACATGGCCACCCTCAAGGCGGAGTTCCTCTCGCACCACTACGAGGGGCGGATGCGCCCCGCGGCCCATTACTCCATGGGCTGGCTGCCCGTGTGGGCGCGCCTGTCCCGGATCGCCCCCGGACTGGTCAACAGCGCCCTGCACGCGCCCGGTCTGGCCCGGGCGGGCAAGCGGCTGGCCGGCGTGGACGAGGCCCGTCGGGCACCCGTGTTCGCCCGGCAGTCCTTCCTCGAGTGGTGGCAGCGCCGCGGCACCGAGGAGCCCGACCCGGCCGATCCGCGCACCGTGGTGCTGTGGCCGGACACCTTCAGCACCTACTTCCACCCCTCGGTCGCCATCTCGGCCGTGCGTGTTCTGGAGGACGCCGGTTTCCGCGTCGCCGTGCCCGCCGAGCCGGTGTGCTGCGGCCTGACCTGGATCTCCACCGGCCAACTGCCCCGCGCGCGGAAGGTGCTGCGCCGCACCCTCGACACGCTGCGGCCGCATCTGGACGCGGGCACCCCGGTCATCGCCCTCGAACCGTCCTGCACCGCCGTCTTCCGCGGCGACGCCCCCGAGCTGATGCCCGCCGACCCGGACGTGCAGCGGCTGGCCGGGCAGGTCCGCACCTTCGCCGAACAGCTCGTCCGCCACGCGCCCGACGGCTGGCGACCCCCTCGGCTGGCCCGGCGGGCGACGGTGCAGACCCACTGCCACCAGCACGCGGTCATGAAGTTCGACGCCGACCGCGAGCTGATGCGCCGCGCCCGTCTCGACGCCGACGTCCTCGACGAGGGCTGCTGCGGCCTCGCCGGCAACTTCGGTTTCGAACGCGGACATCACGAGGTCTCCATGGCCGTCGCGGAACAGGGCGTCCTGCCCGCCGTCCGCGAGGCGGCCCCCGGCAGCCTGCTGCTCGCCGACGGCTTCAGCTGCCGCACCCAGATCGAACAGGGCGACACCGGGCGGCGTGCCCTGCACCTGGCCGAAGTACTGGCCCTCGGTCTGGAGGGCATCCTCCCGTCCGAGCAGCCGGAACGCCTGGCCGCGCGCCCCGGCCGGCCCTCCCGCACGGCCCGGTGGACGACCACCGCCTGCGCCACCGCCCTCACGGCGACCGCCGCGGCGGCGGCCGGCCGGGCCGCCCTGCGGTCGCTGCGGCGCGTGTAGTCACTCCCTGCCGAAGCCGGGATTCCTCGCAAGGGTCTCGACACTGTCCGTACCGGCACTCTTACGCTTGGTTATGACCCGGGTCGCCCCGGTGCCGAGTCGCGGCAGTCGCTGCACGGATTTACCTTGGCGACACGGCATGAAGCGAAAGCAGGCCACAACGGCACGGGCAGCCGCGTTCCGGCGCGGGTCGAGTGTCTGGGAGGATCATCATGGCCGTCGAGATCCAGCCCCTGTTGAAGCCCTCTCGGCTCAGGCGCCGCGGAGGCTTGTGGGGCGAATGCCTTTCGGAGTTCCTGGGGACCTTCGTCCTCATCTCCTTCGGTTGCGGCGTGGTCGCGATGGCGGTCGCGGCGCTGCCCGGCTCAGGGCGTACCGAGGGACCCACCACGTTCTTCCTCGGTGCCGGGGACTGGTTGCTGATCACCTGGGGATGGGCCATGGCCGTGATCCTCGGTATCTACGTGGCCGGCGGGGTGAGCGGTGCGCACATCAATCCGGCGGTGACGCTGGCCTTCGCCGTGCGCCGCAAGTTCCCGTGGGTCAAGGTCGTCCCCTACTGGGTGGCACAGGTGCTCGGCGCCCTGGCCGGCGCGGCACTGGTCTACGCCGTGTACCACGACGCCATCAACACCTTCGACGACGCCATGAAAGGGCCGAAGACGGGCGGGCACACCCTCGCGTCGTTCTCGATCTTCGCCACCTTCCCGGCGCCGTACTTCAACGGCGGCATCTGGGGTCCGCTGATCGACCAGGTCGTCGGCACGGCCTTCCTGGCCATGCTGGTGGTGGCGATCATCGACCTGCGGAACACGGCCGTGAAGGCGAACCTCGGACCGCTCGTGATCGGGTTCGTGGTGGCGGCCATCGGCATGTCCTTCGGGGCGAACGCGGGCTACGCGATCAACCCGGCCCGCGACTTCGGACCGCGCCTGTTCACCTGGATGGCGGGCTGGGAGGATCTGGCCTTCCCCGGCAGCTTGGCAGGCGCGTTCAGCGGCTACTGGTGGATCCCGATCGTCGGACCGCTCGTCGGCGGCGTGATCGGGGTGCTGGTGTACGACCTGTTCATCGGCGACGTGCTCCACATCCGGGCGCAGCAGGGCGAGCTCCCGGAGCCCGGCCGGACCCGCCCCACCACATCCGACGAGGAGTGAACCGGGGCCCGGGAGGCACGGTCACCCGTCGCCCTCCAGGTCCCCCTCCGTCTCCAGATACGCCTGCCGCAGACCCTCCAGCACGGCCGGGTCGGGCTTCTCCCACATCCCGCGGCTCTCGGCCTCCAGCAGGCGTTCGGCGATGCCGTGCAGGGCCCAGGGGTTGGCCTGCTGGAGGAACTCGCGGTTGACCGGGTCCAGGACGTAGGTCTCGGTGAGCTTGTCGTACATCCAGTCGGCTACGACGCCGGTGGTGGCGTCGTAGCCGAAGAGGTAGTCCACGGTGGCGGCGAGTTCGAAGGCGCCCTTGTAGCCGTGGCGGCGCATGGCCTCGATCCACTTGGGGTTGACCACGCGGGCGCGGAAGACGCGGGAGGTCTCCTCGACGAGGGTGCGGGTGCGGACCGTCTCGGGGCGGGTGGAGTCGCCGATGTACGCCTCGGGGGCGGTGCCGCGCAGGGCCCGGACGGTCGCCACCATGCCGCCGTGGTACTGGAAGTAGTCGTCGGAGTCGGCGATGTCGTGCTCGCGCGTGTCCGTGTTCTTCGCGGCGACCTCGATGCGCTTGTAGGCGGTCTCCATCTCCTCGCGGGCCGGGCGGCCGTCGAGTTCGCGGCCGTAGGCGTAGCCGCCCCAGACGGTGTAGACCTCGGCGAGGTCGGCGTCGGTGCGCCAGTCGCGGGAGTCGATGAGCTGGAGCAGGCCCGCGCCGTACGTGCCGGGGCGGGAGCCGAAGATGCGGGTGGTGGCGCGACGTTCGTCGCCGTGGGACGCCACGTCCGCCTGGACGTGGGCCCGTACGTGGTTGGCCTCGGCCGGCTCGTCCAGGGAGGCGGCCAGGCGTACGGCGTCGTCCAGCAGGCCGATGGTGTGCGGGAAGGCGTCCCGGAAGAAGCCGGAGATGCGGAGGGTGACGTCGATACGGGGGCGGCCCAGCTCCTCGTACGGCACGGGCTCCAGGCCCGTCACCCGGCGGGAGGCGTCGTCCCAGACGGGGCGGATGCCGAGCAGGGCGAGGGCCTCGGCCACGTCGTCGCCCGCCGTGCGCATGGCGCTGGTGCCCCACAGGGAGAGGCCGACGGAGGTGGGCCAGTCGCCGTTGTCGGTGCGGTAGCGCTCCAGGAGGGACTCGGCGAGGGCCTGGCCGGTCTCCCAGGCGAGGCGGGAGGGGACCGCCTTGGGGTCGACGGAGTAGAAGTTGCGGCCCGTCGGGAGGACGTTGACCAGGCCCCGCAGGGGTGATCCCGAGGGGCCGGCCGGGACGAAGCCGCCCGCCAGCGCGTGCACGGTGTGGTCGACCTCGGCGGTGGTCGCGGCGAGGCGCGGCACGACCTCGCGGGCCGCGAACCGAAGGATGGCGGCGATCTGTTCGCCGTGCTCGGCGGGGACCGCGGCCGGGTCCCAGCCCGCGTCCTCCATGGCCTGGACCAGGGCGCGGGCCTGCTCCTCGGCCTCGTCGGCACTCGTGCGGGTCGCGGCGGACTCGTCCAGGCCGAGGGCCTCGCGCAGACCGGGCAGGGCCGTGGCGCCGCCCCAGATCTGGCGGGCGCGGAGGATGGCGAGGACGAGGTTGACGCGGTCCGCGCCCTGCGGCGGGTTGCCGAGGACGTGCAGGCCGTCTCGGATCTGCGCGTCCTTGACCTCGCAGAGCCAGCCGTCGACGTGCAGGAGGAAGTCGTCGAAGCCGTCGTCGTCCGGGCGGTCCTCCAGGCCGAGGTCGTGGTCGAGCCGGGCGGCCTGGATGAGCGTCCAGATCTGGGCGCGGATCGCCGGGAGCTTGGCGGGGTCCATGGAGGAGATCTGGGCGTACTCGTCGAGGAGTTGCTCCAGGCGCGCGATGTCGCCGTAGGAGTCGGCGCGGGCCATGGGCGGGACGAGGTGGTCGACGAGCGTGGCGTGGACGCGGCGCTTGGCCTGGGTGCCCTCTCCGGGGTCGTTGACCAGGAACGGGTAGATCAGCGGGAGGTCGCCGAGGGCGGCGTCGGGGCCGCAGGCGGCGGACAGGCCGGCGTTCTTGCCGGGCAGCCACTCCAGGTTGCCGTGCTTGCCGAGGTGGATCATCGCGTCGGCGCCGAAGCCGCCGTCCTCGGTCCGGGCGGCGATCCAGCGGTAGGCGGCCAGGTAGTGGTGGGAGGGCGGCAGGTCCGGGTCGTGGTAGATCGCGATCGGATTCTCGCCGAAGCCGCGCGGGGGCTGGATGAGGATCAGCAGGTTCCCGAAGCGCAGGGCCGCGAGGACGATGTCGCCCTCCGGGTTGCGGCTGCGGTCGACGAACATCTCGCCGGGGGCCGGGCCCCAGTGCTCCTCCACCGCCGTGCGCAGTTCCTCGGGGAGCGTGGCGAACCAGCGGCGATAGTCGGCCGCCGGGATCCGCACCGGGTTGCGGGTCAGTTGCTCCTCGGTGAGCCAGTCCTGGTCGTGCCCGCCCGCCTCGATCAGCGCGCGGATCAGCTCGTCCCCGTCACCGGACGCCAGTCCGGGCACCTCCGCGTCCGCGCCGAAGTCGTAGCCCTCCTCCCGGAGCCGGCGCAGCAGGGCGATCGCGCTGGCGGGGGTGTCCAGGCCGACCGCGTTGCCGATGCGGGAGTGCTTGGTCGGGTAGGCGGACAGGACCAGAGCGAGGCGCTTGTCGGCGGGCCGGATGTGGCGGAGCCGGGCGTGGCGTACGGCGATTCCGGCGACGCGGGCGGCGCGCTCGGGGTCGGCGACGTAGGCCGGGAGGCCGTCGGCGTCGATCTCCTTGAAGGAGAACGGGACGGTGATGAGGCGGCCGTCGAACTCGGGGACGGCGATCTGGCTGGCCGCGTCGAGCGGGGAGACGCCCTCGTCGTTGTCCGCCCAGTCGGTCCGTGAGCCGGTGAGGCACAGGGCCTGGAGGATCGGTACGTCGAGGGCGGTGAGCGCGCCCGCGTCCCAGGACTCGTCGTCGCCGCCGGCCGATGCCTCGGCGGGCTTGGTGCCGCCGGCGGCGAGGACGGTGGTGACGATGGCGTCGGCGGCGCGCAGTTCCTCGATCAGCTCGGGCTCGGGGGCCCGCAGGGAGGCCACGTACAGGGGCAGCGGGCGACCGCCCGCGTCTTCGATCGCGTCG
The DNA here is from genome assembly GCF_055562795.1 of Streptomyces sp. NPDC016851. Lineage (NCBI taxonomy): Bacteria > Bacillati > Actinomycetota > Actinomycetes > Kitasatosporales > Streptomycetaceae > Streptomyces > Streptomyces sp. NPDC016851. The sequence goes on along the minus strand of NZ_JBVHEP010000017.1, from coordinate 203,675 downwards.
CACAGGGCGCCGACGAAGGCGGTGTTGCCGCTCATGTGGTGGGCCCGGTAGTAGAGCACGGCGACGGTCGGACCGTCGGTGTCCCGGCCCTCCCGGGGCAGCGGGCCCCAGGTGGGGGCGGCCGCCGGTGCCTCGAAGCCGTGGCCGGTGAGCAGGACGGTGTCGGAGAGGAAGCGGGCGAGCTGCTCCAGGTTGGCCGGGCCGCCGTGCGCGAGGTAGGCGTGGGCCTCGGCGGCGATGCCGATGGGGACCGTGGAGGACGCCATCAGCTGGGCGTCGGGGGCCTGTTCGCCGGTGAGGACGACGACCGGGCGGCCGTCGGCGAGGAGCAGGTCGAGGCCGTCCTGCCAGGCCCGGATGCCGCCGAGGAGGCGCACGACGACCAGGCCGACGCCGTCGAGGAGGGCGGGGAGGTCGTCGAGGGCGAGGCGGGAGGGGTTGGCGAAGCGGTACGGGACCGGGCCGGCGGCCGCGCGGGCGCTGAGCAGGTCGGTGTCGGAGGTCGACAGGAGCAGGATGCGGGGGTTCGGGAGTCGTTCCCCGGCTGAGTGCAGCATGCGGCGGCTGGCCTTCCTCGGGGTGTCCGCGCCCCGGGCGGGTGGTGGGACGGCGGGAGTTCCTGACTCGCCCGGCCCGCGGGGGCCGGGCTCACAGTGGCGGGACCGCGCCGGATTCGCACCGGGCTTCCTCCCCTGTCGCCGTCGTGGCGTCGGCGGACCGGATGATCCACCGAGGAGCATAGTAAGGGTCGGGGGAAAAGGGCGGGGCATACACCGGGTGTGATGGTAGGTATGCTCGCCGCCATGTCCACGCCTGCCCTCCGTTCATCGCCCCAGGCCACAGCGGTCTCCCGGGACCGCGGTGACGCCTGCCCGGGGACGCTGCGGCTGCACGCGGCGGACGACGGCGCGTTGGCCCGAGTCCGGGTCCCCGGCGGGGTCCTGACCGTGCGGCAGGCGGAGGCGCTCGCCGACGTGGCGGAGCGGCTGGGCGACGGGGATCTGCATCTGACCTCGCGCGGCAACGTGCAGTTGCGGGGCCTGGACGACGGCTGCGGCGGGGAGTTGGCCGGGCTGCTGGACGCCGCCGGGCTGCTGCCCTCGCGCGGGCACGAGCGGGTGCGCAACATCGTGGCCTCGCCGCTGTCCGGTCTCGACGGGCGGGGCGCGCTGGACGTACGGCCCTGGCTGACGGCCCTCGACGCGGCGCTGTGCGCGAGCGAGGCGGCCCAGGCCCTGTCGGGGCGTTTCCTGTTCGCGCTCGACGACGGGCGCGGGGACGTGGCCGGTCTCGGTGCCGATGTGACGGTACGGGCGACGGCGGACGACGGTGCGCAACTCGCCCTCGGAGCGGCCGGAGAGGCGCTGGCTGTCCCCGTCGAGGAGGCGGCGCGGGCCGCTCTGCTGGCCGCGGAGACCTTCCTGGAGGCGGCGCGGGCGAGCGGGGCACAGGTCTGGCGCGTGGAGGAACTCGCCCTCCCTCAAGGCGAGTTGATCGCCGCGGTCGGCCGGCGTCTGACCGCCGAGGGCATCCGCCACGAGCGGCGGGGCCGGGAGACCGGCCGCACGGACGGACCGCCCCCGGGAGTCGTCGGTGACGGCCTCTCCGTGCACGTACCGCTGGGGCGGCTCTCGGCGCGCCAATGGCGGGAACTGACGCAGGTCGCCGCCGGTGAGCTGCGTCTGACGCCGTGGCGCGGTGTGGTTCTTCCCACACCGGGGATCCACGCGGACGAGTCCCTCGCCCGCCTCGCCGCCACCGGCCTCGTCACCGACCCCCACTCCCCCTGGCTGCGCGTCGGCGCCTGCATCGGCAGGCCCGGATGCGCCAAGTCGCAGGCCGACGTGCGGACCGACGCGGCCGCATCCCTCGACGCGCTCGGCCCGCACGGCCTGCCCCTGTACTGGTCCGGCTGCGAACGCCGGTGCGGCCACCCCAGGGGCGACCGCGTGGACGTGGTCGCCGAACCCGGAGGTGGCTACCGGCTCTCCACCGCCGTACGCGGCGAGGAACCCCGGACCAGCACGATGAACGACCCCGCCCGACTCGCCGCCGCCCTGGCGGAGATCACCTCATGACCACCCCTACGACGACCGAGAGCAGCGAGAAGACCACCGTGACCACGTACGACTACGAGAAGGACGGCGCGGCCATCTACCGCCAGTCCTTCGCCACCATCCGCGCGGAGGCGGACCTCGCGGCCCTGCCCGCCGACGTCAGCCAGGTCGCGGTCCGGATGATCCACGCCTGCGGGATGGTCGACCTCGTACGGGACCTGGCCTACACGCCCGCCGTGGTCGCCCGGGCCCGTGCGGCCCTGCGCGCGGGCGCGCCCATCTTCACCGACGTGCAGATGGTGGCCAGCGGGGTGACGCGCAAGCGGCTGCCCGCCGGCAACGACGTGCTCTGCACGCTCTCCGACCCGTCCGTGCCGGAGCTGGCCGCGAAGCTGGGCACCACGCGCAGCGCCGCCGCGATGGAGCTGTGGCGGGACCGGCTGGAGGGCTCGGTGGTGGCCGTCGGCAACGCGCCGACCGCGCTGTTCCGGCTGCTGGAGATGATCGAGGAGGGGGCTCCGCGCCCGGCCGCCGTGATCGGTGTGCCGGTCGGCTTCGTCGGGGCCGCCGAGTCCAAGGACGCCCTGGCCGCGCATCCGTCCGGTCTCGAGCACCTGGTCGTGCGCGGCCGTCGCGGGGGCAGCGCCATGGCGGCCGCCGCGCTCAACGCGATCGCGAGTGAGGAAGAGTGAGCGGCGAGCAGTCCACAGCGGGGCGGCTGTACGGGGTCGGGCTCGGCCCCGGTGACCCGTCCCTGATGACCGTACGGGCCGTGGAGGTCATCGCCGAGGCGGACGTGATCGCGTACCACAGCGCCCGGCACGGCCGTTCCATCGCCCGCTCGATCGCAGCGCAGCACATCCGCGCCGACCACATCGAGGAGCGGCTGGTCTACCCGGTCACGACCGAGACCACCGACCATCCCGGCGGCTACCAGGGCGCCATGGAGGAGTTCTACGCCGAGGCGTCGGCCCGGCTCGCCGCGCACCTGGACGCGGGGCGGACGGTCGCGGTCCTCGCCGAGGGCGATCCGCTCTTCTACGGCTCCTACATGCACATGCACAAGCGGCTCGCCGACCGCTACGACACCGAGGTGATCCCCGGCGTCACGTCCGTCTCCGCCGCCGCCGCGCGGCTGGGCACGCCGCTCGCCGAGGGCGAGGAGGTGCTGACGATCCTGCCGGGCACCCTGCCCGAGGAGGAGCTGACCGCACGGCTCGCCTCGACCGACGCGGCCGTGGTGATGAAGCTGGGGCGGACCTTCACCAAGGTGCGCAGCGCGCTGGAGGGTTCGGGACGGCTGGATGATGCCCGGTACGTCGAGCGGGCCACCATGGCCGGGGAGCGGCTCGCCGAACTGGCCGACGTGGACGCGGAGTCGGTGCCGTACTTCTCGGTGGCCGTGCTGCCCAGCCGGGTCGACGCCGAACGGCCGGAGAGCCCGGAGCGGGGCGAGGTCGTCGTGGTCGGGACCGGGCCGGCCGGTCCGCTGTGGCTGACGCCCGAGACCCGGGGTGCGCTGGCCGCCGCCGACGACCTGGTCGGCTACACGACCTACCTCGACCGGGTGCCGCGGCGGCCCGGGCAGGTCCGGCACGGCTCGGACAACCGGGTGGAGTCGGAGCGCGCGGAGTTCGCCCTCGACCTGGCCCGGCGCGGGCGGCGGGTCGCGGTCGTCTCCGGCGGCGACCCGGGCGTCTTCGCCATGGCGACGGCCGTCCTGGAGGCCGCGTCCCAGGAGGAGTACGCCGACGTCCCGGTGCGGGTGCTGCCGGGCGTGACCGCCGCCAACGCGGCGGCGGCCCGCGCGGGCGCCCCGCTCGGCCACGACTACGCCACCATCTCGCTCTCCGACCGGCTCAAGCCCTGGGAGGTCATCGCCGAACGGCTGCACGCGGCGGCCTCGGCGGACCTGGTGCTGGCCCTGTACAACCCCGGCTCGCGCAGCCGCACCTGGCAGGTGGGCAAGGCCCGCGAACTGCTGCTGGAGCACCGGGCACCGGACACCCCGGTCGTGGTGGCACGGGACGTGGGCGGCACCGGCGAACGCGTCCGGATCGTCCGGCTGGCCGACCTGGACCCGGCCGAGGTCGACATGCGCACGATCCTCCTGGTCGGCTCCTCCCAGACCCGGGCCGTCCGGCGCGGGGACGGCGAGGAGATCGTGTGGACGCCGCGCCGGTATCCGGAGGCGTGAGGGGGCGCGGCGGCGGGCTCGCCTCCGGCTCGCTGAACGGGGCCGATCGCGGACACGCCGCGAGGCGAGATCGCGTACCGGGCAACCGTGCCCGGACAGCTCCGGGCACGGGCACGGCGCCAGGCAGGGCCGCGCGGCGGACGGCCGCGGCCGGCCCGGCCCCTTCTCACCCGCCGGTAGGCAACCCGCACCCCTGGAACCACTCCCCGACCCACCGGGCCGCCTCCTCCGGCCCTGGCACGACCGGGACGCCCTCGGGGGCCGGGGGGCGGCGGATCACGAGGACCGGGAGTCCGGCCTCACGCGCTGCCATGAGTTTCGGTGCGGTGGCCGCTCCCCCGCTGTCCTTGGTCACCACGACGTCGATACGGTGCCGGCGCAGCAGTTCACGCTCGCCGTCGAGGGTGAACGGGCCGCGGTCGAGCAGCACCTCCATGCGGGCCGGGTGCGGGGCCTCGGGCGCGTCCACTGAACGGACGAGGAACCACAGGTCGTCCAGCGCGGCGAACGCGCCCAGGCCCATACGCCCGGTCGTGAGGAACACGCGCCGGCCGAGCGCCGGCAGCAGCCGTGCGGCCTCCTCCAGGGAACCGGCGTCGTGCCAGTCGTCGCCCGCGACGGGGACCCAGCCGGGGCGCCGCAGGGCGAGCAGGGGAACATGGGCGGTGGCGGCGGCCCGCGCCGCGTGGAAACTGATCGTCCCGGCGAAAGGGTGGGTGGCGTCGATGAGCACGTCCACCCGGTGCTCGCGCAGCCACGCGGCCAGCCCCTCCGCCCCGCCGAAGCCGCCGATCCGGACCTCGCCCGGCGGCAGGCGGGGGCTGGCCACCCGCCCGGCGAGGGAACTGGTCAGGGTCAGGCCGGCCGTGTCGTGGAGCAGTTCGGCAAGACGGCGGGCTTCCGTGGTGCCGCCGAGAATCAGTACGTGCATGGAAGTCCAGGTCCGTTCATGAGCAACGAAGTGAAGGGCGGCCGCAGGGCCCAGCTGGAGCACACCGGCCTGCGGCCCGGCTGGACCACCGGCGCCTGTGCGACGGCGGCCACGACGGCGGCGTACACCGCCCTGCTGACCGGCGAGTTTCCCGACCCCGTGACCATCACCCTGCCGAAGGGGCAGACGCCGTCGTTCGCGCTGGCCGTCGAGGAGCTGGGCGACGGGCACGCGATGGCGGGGGTCGTGAAGGACGCCGGGGACGACCCGGACGTCACGCACGGCGCGCTGGTCCGGGTCACGGTACGGCGGCTGCCCGCCAGGGCCGGGGTCGTGTTCAAGGCGGGCCCGGGGGTCGGCACCGTCACCCGCCCCGGTCTGCCCCTGCCCGTCGGCGAACCGGCCGTCAACCCGGTCCCCCGGCAGCTGATGCGCGACCACGTCGCCGAGGTCGCCGCCCGGCACGGCGGCTCGGGCGACGTCGAGATCACCGTCTCCGTCGACCACGGCGAGGAGATCGCCCGCTCCACCTGGAACCCCCGGCTCGGCATCCTGGGCGGCCTGTCCATCCTGGGCACGACCGGCATCGTCGTCCCGTACTCCTGCTCGGCGTGGATCGACTCCATCCGGCGGGGCGTGGACGTCGCGCGGGCAGCGGGGCGCAGGCATGTCGCCGGGTGCACCGGGTCGACGTCGGAGAAGACGGTCGTGGCCGAGTACGGGCTGCCAGAGGACGCCCTGCTCGACATGGGCGACTTCGCGGGCGCCGTGCTGAAGTACATCCGCCGCCACCCCGTCGACCGCCTGACGGTCTGCGGCGGCTTCGCCAAGCTCTCCAAGCTCGCCGCCGGGCACCTCGACCTGCACTCGGCCCGCTCCCAGGTCGACAAGGGCTTCCTCGCCGAACTGGCCCGGCGCGGCGGCGCGGACGAGGCGCTGGCCGCCGAGGTGGCGGACGCCAACACCGGGCTCGCCGCGCTCCAGTCGTGCCTGGCCGCCGGGGTGCCGCTCGGTGACCTGGTCGCCACGACCGCCCGCGACGAGGCCCTGGCCGTGCTGCGCGGGGCGCCCATCGTGGTCGACGTGATCTGCATCGACCGGGCGGGGACGGTGGTCGGGCGCAGCGCGCCGGCCTGACGGCGGGGGCCGTGGGCGTTCACCGCTGTCAGCACACGTGGCGTTCCCGCTCCGGCGAGTACAGGTGGCTGTCCCGGAACTGTTCCGCCCCGAGCGTCCGCCCCACCATGATCACGGCCGTGCGCAGCACGCCGGCCTCCTTCGTCTTGCCCGCGATCTCGTCGAGGGTGCCGCGGATGATCAGCTCGTCCGGGCGGGAGGCGTAGGCGACGACCGCGGCGGGGCAGTCGCCGCCGTAGTGCGGGAGGAGTTCCTCCACCACGCGGTCCACGTACTTGGCGGCCAGGTGCAGCACGATCAGCGCGCCGCTGCGGCCGAGAGTGGCCAGGTCCTCTCCCTCGGGCATGGCGGTGGCCCGGCTGGCGACGCGGGTGAGGATCACGGTCTGGCCGACGGTCGGTACGGTCAGCTCCCGCTTCAAGGCAGCGGCCGCGGCGGCGAAGGCGGGAACGCCCGGGACGACCTCGTAGGGCACCCCGGCCGCGTCCAGCCGCCGCATCTGCTCGGCGACCGCGCTGAACACGGCGGGGTCCCCGGAGTGCAGCCGGGCCACGTCGTGCCCCTCCTCGTGGGCGCGCAGCAACTCGGCGGTGATCTGGTCCAGGTCGAGCTGCGCGGTGTCCACCAGCCGGGCGTCCGGCGGGCATTCGGCGAGCAGTTCGCGCGGGACGAGGCTGCCCGCGTACAGACAGACCCGGCAGGCGGCGAGCGTGCGGGCGCCGCGCACCGTGATCAGGTCGGCGGCGCCGGGTCCGGCACCGATGAAGTACACGGTCATCTGTCTGCTCCTGAAGAGGTGTCGGGCGTTTTCCGTACGGCCCACTGGGTCACCGGCATCGCCTGCCGCCACCCGGTGAACCCTCCCACCGGCACGGCGTGTGCCACGGCGAGCCGCACCAGTTCGCCGCCGTGACGCCGGTGGGCGTCGGCGAGCAGCGCCTCGGACTCCAGCGTCACGGTGTTGGCGACCAGCCGCCCGCCGCCGGGCAACGCCTCCCAGCAGGCGTCGAGGAGGCCGGGCGCGGTGAGACCGCCGCCGACGAACACGGCGTCGGGGGGCGGGAGTTCCGCGAGGACGGCGGGCGCGGCGCCAGTGACGACCCGTAGTCCGGGCACGCCGAGCCGGTCGGCGTTGCGGCTGATCCGTTCGGCGCGCGCCGGGTCGCGCTCCACGGTGACCGCGCGGCACGAGGGGTGGGTGCGCATCCACTCGACGGCGATCGAGCCGGAGCCGCCGCCGATGTCCCACAGCAGTTCGCCGGGTGCGGGGGCGAGCACGCCGAGCGTGGCGGCGCGGACGTGCCGCTTGGTGAGCTGCCCGTCGTGCTCGTAGGCCTCGTCCGGGAGGCCGGGCACGGCGCCGAGCCGCAGCGCGTCCGGGGCGCGGCGGCACTCCACGGCAACGATGTTGAGCGGATCACCGGGCGCCCGCTCAGCGGGCCAGTCGTCGGCGGTGGCCTCGTCGGTCGTGCGTTCCCGGTCGCCGCCGAGCTGTTCGAGGACGCGCATCCGGCTGGGCCCGAAGCCCCGGTCGCGCAGCAGGGCGGCGACCTCGCCGGGGGTGGTGGCGTCCGCGCTGAGGACGAGAAGCCGCCGGTTGTCGTGGAGGGCGGCGGCCAGGCGGGCGGCGGGTCGGCCGACGAGCGTGACGACCTCCACGTCCTCCAGCGGCCAGCCGAGCCGGGCGGCGGCGTAGGAGACGGACGAGGGGTGCGGCAGGACGCGCAGGGCGCCGGTCTCCTCGGCGAGGGCGCGGCCGATGCCGTAGAACATGGGGTCCCCGCTGGCCAGTACGGCGATCCGGCGCCCGGCGTGCGCGGCGAGCAGGCCGGGGACGGCGGGGCGCAGCGGCGAGGGCCAGGCGACGCGCTGCCCGGTGCACTCCGGCGGCAGCAGATCCAGCTGACGGGGCCCGCCGATGACGACCTCGGCGTCGCGCAGTGCGGTGCGGGAGGCGTCGGGCAGTCCGGCCCAGCCGTCGGCCCCGAGCCCGACGACGGTCACGGCGGCGGTCGGTGCGGGGGGTTCGGGGGTCACTGCGCGGTACCTCGGGGCTCGGGGGCAACAGAGGCGCACTCTACTGGGCGCTGACCAGCACACCTCTGCTCGGGGGCAGCTGCCCTCGCCCGGCGCGGTGACGGTCCCGGCCCCGTCCCGCGCGAGGCGGCTCCCGGGTCATGGGGAGTCGGGGCGCCGTCGCGCGCGGGGACTGAAGACGTACAGGTCGAGGATGTCGGGCCGCGGGGCCACGCCCGGGCCGCCCGCGCGGACCCAGGAGACGACGTCCTCCGTCGCGGCCGGGTCGTTGACCAGCCCGAGCCACACCGGGCGGGCGCCGGCGGCCCGGCCCTCGGCGGACGGCTGGACGACGATGACGTTGGCCTGGTCGCAGACGTCGAGACACGCGGAGATCCGCACCGGCCCCGCCGCGCGCAGCCGCTCGGTCTGGGCCGCGTGATCGACCCCGGTCACCTTGCCGCTGCCGCAGCAGCAGTCCCGGCACACGACGATGCGGCAGGGTGCCCGACCGGTCGCCGTTCCGTCCAGGGGATCGTCGCTCACACCGGGCTTCCTCGTCGTTCCGTCCTCACGCTGCCGCTGATCATCATTCCATGAGGGCGTCAGGTGCCAGGGGCTCGGTCCCGACAGGTTCGGATACCGTTCGGGCGGATCCGGCGAGGCGTGGGGAGGCACGATGCGGTCGGGCGGACGGTAAGGGCCGGGGAACGTGATGTGGCTGCTGATGGGTGTCGCGACGCTCGTCACCGGAGTGGCCATGACGCTTCAGGTCCGCGGGGCGCTGGACCGGGAGCGGGAGTTCCGTGCCGCGCCGGCCTGCGTCTCCGTCCCGGTGAAGGCGTCGGGGTGCCGGTGGGAGCAGGAGTTCAGCGTCCGGAAGACCGACCTGAACAGCGGGAGGCGGAACGGCTCACCGGAAGCGGAGCTGCTGCTGCCCTCCGGCAAGCCCTGGCACGTGACCTTCCGGACGACCGATCCGGTCCTGTCGGAGCTCGAGCCGGGCGAGAAGGTCGTCGGCCTGATCTGGCACGGGCAGGTCGTCGAGGTGCGGGACGCCGACGGGCGCAGGCAGCAGACGTCCCGCGGGCCCGTGGGCTGGCCCGAGGACCGCCTCGGCGGCGCGCTCGCCTGTTTCGCGTTCGGTCTGCCCGCCCTCGTCGGCGGGGCGTGGCCGCTGTTCGCGCGGGGTGACCGGCGGCACGCGACAGCGGGAAGCGTGGTGCGGTGGCACGGCGTCTGCATGGGCCTCGCGGCCCTCTTCACCCTGTGGGCGCAGAGCGCCAACGGCTGGCCGTTCTGGGCGATTCCGGCGATCTGGGGACCGCTCGCGCTGCTCGGCCTGGCCTCCATGACGGCCTTCGTCATGGCCGCCCTGCGCGGCGACATGGACGACGAGGCCCCGTCCGTCCCGGAGCCGGACGCGACGGCACCGGCGTCAAGTCACTCCTGACCCCGGAGGCCGTCGGGGAGCCCCGCACCGTCGCACGGTGCCGCGCCGCCGCAGACGGCGGCCCGGGGCCGGAGGGGGACGCCGTTTCTGCGCAGCACCTCGCGGACGTCGAGGATCAGCGGGAAGACCTCGTGGTTGCGGTCCTCGCCCTGCTCGTCCCAGGCCCGCTGCTCGGCTTCCACGGCCATGCGGTCCTCGGCGAACACCCGCTCGGTGAAACGCCTGATGAACGGCCAGGCCACCTGCAGGAGGCCGGGGATCCCGGGCTTCTCGATCATGAGCAGTCCGAAGGCGTGACACGTGCGCTGCTCGGCGTCCTCGGGCACGTAGGCGGCCCAGAGGCGGAAGGCGGGGCGGTCGGCGTTCTCCGGGACGAGGTCGAGCGTCTGGTACGGGTACTCGGTGCGGATCGTCATGACATCGGCGGTGCCGCCCCCGAGGCCCTCGGCGGCCAGCAGCCCGGCGCTGCGGTTGCGCTTCCCCCCGGTGTGGGTGAACAGGTACCTGGCCTCCACGGACCGCTCGTCGGCCTCGTATCCCAGGAGTTCGGGGTGGAGCCTGCCGACGACGCCCCGGTGGAGGAACTGGTGGTTCATGTCGAGGAGGTTCTCGTGCATGAACGAGTAGTGGCAGCGCACGGTCCGGGAGAACGTCATGGTCCGGTACCGCGGGGAACCGAAGGCGGGCAGGTGCGGCAGCGGTGTGGCCGCCGCGCGCTGCGGGTCGCCCGGGAAGACGAAGACCAGGCCGTACGCCTCGCGCACGGGGTAGCCGCGCACACCGCGGGGCGGCCGACGATCGCCCTTGGCCAGGTACGGGATCTGCGAGATGCGGCCGTCGCCGCGATAGGCCCAGGCGTGGTAGCGGCAGCGGAGCGTCTCGCCCTCCACGACGCCCATGCTCAACGGCACCTGCCGGTGGGCACACCGGTCCTCCAGCGCGTGCACGTCGCCGCTCTCCGAGCGGAACAGGGCGATGCGCTCCCCCGCGAACGTGGCCGCCAGCACCTTCCCGGTGCGCACGCGCCGGGACAGGGCGACCGGATACCAGTGGTCCGGGTGCGCGCCCACCCTCCGCAGATCGGCCTTGGCGGGATCCGGGTCGGTGTGCTCCGAGGGCTCGGCGGCGAGGGCGGTGGCCCTGTCGGTCTCGGTCATACCTCTCCTCGCTGGGGGACACGGCACGGACAGCCACCCTCACCCTGACCGCGGCCCCGCGCCGGTGCCCCGCCGGAGGGTCCGGACGGGTGACCTGCTCGTTCAGGCGCCGCGCAGCGGGTTGGGCAACGGCAGGTAGCGCGCGTCCGCGCCGTTCGCGCCGGTCCAGCGGAGCAGCAGGTTCGTCTTGCCCGGGAGGGTGAGTGACGCGAGCAGGGCGGGGATCTCGGGGACGTCGTGGCGGGCGAGTTCGCGGCGGGCCGCGGGCCAGGGGTCGAAGCCGGGGCGGCGCTCCACCAGGGCGCCGGCGATCTCGCTGAGGTGGTTGACGACGAGGCAGTACACGAGTCGCTGCCAGCCGGCTTCGCGCGGGACGTCCGGCAGCAGTTTCACGCCCTCGGCGTCCCGGTACAGCGCCTGCACGGGCATGCCGTCTGCGTCCACGGCGACCAGGGTGTTCTGCAGGTGTGCCTCGATGACGACGCCGTGCCGGGCGAAGGCCGTCAGGGCCGGGGGCACCACCCGCGCCAGGTACGCCGCCCACCAGGCCCCGGGGTCGGCGGCCCGGTCGAGCGGGCTGCCGTCGAAGCCCTCGACGAGACCGGCGGCGAGCAGCGGGGTCGCGCCGGGCAGGAGACGGCCGCCGAAACCGTCCCGGACGAGGACGGCCAGGGCCTCGAAGGCGAAGTCGGCGGTGCGGTACCCGCGGTCGCTCAGCCAGGCCGGGGGGCCTTCGAACGTGGCGAGGGCGGCGCGCACGGCCGTGTCGGTGCGGCGCAGGGCGAGCAGGTCGTGACGCCACAGCCGGCGGATGTCGTTGGTGATGCGCACGTCCAGGCTGAACTTCAGGAAGAGGTCGTGCCCGGGCGTGTAGAGCGTGCGGATCGCGGCCGTCGGCCAGGTGTCGGGGGCGGTCGTCCCGAGCCGGACGAGTCTGCCGTCCGCGAAGGCGTCGGCGAGTTCCGCACCGGCCAGGTCGAGCTGCCAGGGGTGCGCGGGCAGCAGCCGGTAGCCGGGCGGGGCCGTGCCGAGGGCGTCGAGGGCCGAGGTGTCGCCCTCCTCGACGACGGTGTCCTCGCGCAGCCCGAGCAGGGTCAGCGGGAAGCGGGCGTACGCCTCGGGCGCGTAGGGCAGCCACCCGGCGGCGGGGCCGCCGCCGCGCGCCTTGGGGGCCGGGTGGTGGGTGTGGCCGGTGAGGAGGCACTGCTCGGAACGCCGGTAGGGGTCGTCGGGCGGGGTGGCCCGGGCGCGGGCGGCCAGCAGCGCGGCCACGGCGTCCCGGCTGTCGATCATCTCGGCGGGCAGTTCGTGGTTGGACAGCCCGGTGTGCCGGCGCAGTTCCTCGGCGACGAGTTTGACCAGTTCGGTGTGGCCGATACGGTGCCAGCCGCCGGCCGTGCGGACCTCGGGCCCGGCGGGCCGCCGCGTGCCGCGCACACGCAGCAGGCGGTCCGCGCCGGGCAGGTGGTGGACCCGGTGCTCGCCGGTCCCGCTCACCGGCTGCGCCACCTCCCGCAGCAGGCAGTTCAGCAGCGGCACGGCGGCGTACGCGTCGGCCTGTTCGGCCAGGCCGCCGGTGACCGGGTCGTCCTGGGCGGAGACACCGTGTGCGGAGTCACCATGGGCACAGTCACCGTGGGCGGAGTCGTCGCCGTCGGGCGGGGGCATGAGGTCCACGCTTCCACTCGTTCCCTGCGGTCCTTGAAGGATTTCCGGCCTTCCGGGCGGAGATGATCAGTATGCGTGCCGTCGTCATCCCGCCGTGACGCCCTATTCGTACCCGAGGAGCCCGCCCGTGCACCGTTCCCCCACCGCCGAGGCCGAGGTCGCCGACGAACTGGCCGTCGTGCGGCCCGGTCTCCTGCCGCGGTACGAGGCCGAACTGCCCGGTGCCCGGGCGGCCGTGCTGTCCCGGCTGTGGCGCGGTCTCGCCCACGATCCGCTGCCCTGGGTCACCCGCCGCGAGCAGGGCGGGGACGGGCTGACCCTGTACCTGTCGGACGGCCGCCGGCTGCACGGCCCGCGGCCGGATCCGTACGCGACCGGCGCGTACGTCACCGTCGTACGGCTCGACGAGGCGGAGTACGACGATCCGGCCCGGCTGGTGACGGACCTCGCCGTACCGCACTCCGCGTCCTTCGCCGCCGAACTCGCGCACAGTGTCGCCTCGTTGGCGCTGTCGAGGGCCGGGCAGGAGGGGCACGCGACGGAAGGTCGGCCGGAGTGCGACTGGGAGTGGGAGCAGCGGATCGTCGACGGGCATCCGTTCCACCCCACGTGCCGGTCCCGGCCCGGTTTCTCGGTGGCGGAGCAACTCGCCTACGGGCCCGAGCACCGGCCGCTGGTGGAGCTGGGGCTGGTGCCGGTGCGGGCGGAGGAGTGCCTGGTGACGGGGGCGTGGCCGCGGGAACTGCGGGACGGGGAGAGGGTGGTGCTGCCGGTGCATCCGTGGCAGGCGGCGCATGTGCTGAAGCGGGTGTGCGAGGAGCGGCGCCCCGGGCACCCCCTGATGGCGCTGCGGACGCTCGCGCTGCCCGGTGGGCCGCACGTCAAGACCTCGCTCAGCGCCCGGCTGACGTCCTCGGTGCGGGACATCTCGCTGGCCTCGGTCGCCGCGTCCGCGGTGCTGTCGGACTTCGCCGGGGCGCCGGCGGCGCACACCGACGGGCTGCTGCACATGACGCGCACCCTGGGCGCGGCGGCGGCCGGCTCCCCCGACTTCGCGGCCGTCCTGCGGGAGCCGCCGGAGACGTACGCGACGCCCGGCGAACGGGTCCTGCCGGTGGCGGCACTCGCCACGACCGAGTTCCCCCGCTCCCCCGCCTGGCTGGCCGGCTTCGTGCGGCTCGCCCTCACCGCCGGTCTGCGGCTGCTGGAGCTGGGCGTGGCCCTGGAGGCGCACGGCCAGAACCTCCTGGTGATCCTCTCGCCGGCGGGCGATCCACTGCGGCTGGTCTACCGCGACCTGGCCGACATCCGCGTCAGCCCGGCCCGTCTGGCCCGGCACGGCATCGCGGTGCCCGACCTGCCCGCCCGTATGGTCACGGACGACGAACGAGTGCTGCGGCGCAAGCTGTTCGGCTCGCTGGTGGCGGGCGCGCTGGCCGGCACGGCGGGGTCGGGTGCGGCGCTCACGCAGGCGCTGGAGACGGCCGTACGGGATGTGCCCCGCACCCCGGACCTCGCGGCGCTGCGCGCGGAGCCCCTGCCCACGAAGGCGCTGACGCTGATGCGGCTCTCGCCGCAGACGTCCGGCGACCAGTGGGCGGACCTGCCCAATCCCCTTGCCTGAGCCCCGTTTTGGAGCACGGCACCCCTGCTCCATAAGATCCGCCGATGATCACAAGAAAACGGCTGGCGGCGGGCGTCTGTGCCCTGCTCGCCGCGCTGACGGCCGGGCTCGCCTTCCCGGCCGGAGCGGCAGCCGGTGAACCCACCGGCCAGGACGCCCCCAAGGTCGACCTCGTCCTCGATGTCAGCGGCTCGATGAGGGCCCGTGACATCGACGGACAGTCGCGGATGGCCGCCGCGAAGCAGGCGTTCAACGAGGTGCTCGACGCGACGCCGGAGGAGGTCGAGCTCGGCATCCGCACCCTCGGCGCGAACTACCCGGGCGACGACCGGAAGACGGGCTGCAAGGACACCGCGCAGCTCTACCCGGTCGGCCCGCTGGACCGCACCGAGGCCAAGACGGCCGTCGCCACGCTCACCCCGACCGGCTGGACGCCGATCGGCCCGGCCCTGCTGAAGGCGGCCGACGACCTGGACGGCGGCGACGGCTCCAAGCGCATCGTGCTGATCAGCGACGGCGAGGACACCTGCGCGCCGCTCGACCCGTGCGAGGTGGCCCGCGAGATCGCCGCCAAGGGCATCGGCCTGACCATCGACACGCTGGGCCTGGTGCCGACGGCCAAGCTGAGCAGGCAGCTGAGCTGCATCGCCGAAGCCACCGGCGGCACGTACACCTCGGTGGAGCACCAGGACGAACTCACCGACCGGGTCAACCAGTTGGTGGACCGGGCGGCCGATCCGGTGGTGACGCCGGTGCCGGTGGAGGGCGCCGCCGCGTGCACCGGGGCACCGGCGCTGAAGTCGGGGCTGTTCACGGACCGGGAGGAGTTCGGGCAGCAGCGCTGGTACCGGGTGGACGTGCTGCCGGGCCAGGAGCTGCGGGCCTCGGTGAGCGTGGCGGCCGACCGTGCCGTGAACCCCGGCTACGGGGTGCTGCTGCGGGCGGTCACGACGCACGGCCGGGAGATCGTGCGCGGTGAGGCGGCGGGCAACGGCCGTACGGATGTGATCTCGACGGGGCTGAGGTACCCCGAGCCCGAGCGTGACGACTCCGACGGCGACAAGCCGGCCGCGGAGACCGTGTGCCTGGCGGTCACCCACTCCTTCTCGCCGGCCTCCGGGGTGAAGAGCACGCCCGGGCTGCCGCTGGAGCTGACGGTCGACGTCGTGGACGGCCCGAGCCAGGCGGGTGACGTGGCCTCCTTCGGCCTCGGCCGCGGCTGGTGGCTGCTCGGCGCGCTGATTCTCACCGGCTTCCTCGCCGGTCTCGTCTGGGGCTGGCTGTCGCGCTGGCGGGTCGCGGTCTGGAGGACCAACTGATGCGAACGGTACGTGCGTTGAGCGCCGCGCTGCTGACCCTCGGACTGGCGGCCGCGCCGGCCGCGGCCGACCCGTGGCCGAGCGCGTCGCGGGACGGCGCGTCGGCGGCCAAGCGGGCGGGCACCTCGTTCCGTACGGCCGCGGAGATCGGGCAGGGGCAGCGGGCCACGGCGAGCGGCTCCACGGGCGACTACCTGTACTGGTCGTTCCCCGCCGACACCGGGCAGCGCCCCACGGTCAGGGCGACGGTGAAGCTGCCGGACACCCACGCCGCGCAGACCTGGCAGATCGACGTGTACGACGGCCTGCGCCGCCGCCAGGCCTGCCAGTACGGGGCACAGACCCGCACCGCGGCGGCGGACGCGCCCTCAGTGGAGCTGGCCTGTGTACTGCGCACGGTCCGCGCCTGGTCGGAGCCGTGGGCGAACGACCCGCTGCCCGGCACGTATTACATCCGGCTGACGGCGACCGGCGTCCCCGCCTCCGACCTGGGCCTCCCGGTCGACACCGAGGTCCGGGCCGACTCCAAGGACATCGGCGGCGCGGCGGCGGTGGACGGCTCGCTGTCCGAGCCCCTGGTGCCGGGCATCGCGACGCGGTCCGAGGAGAAGAAGGAGAACGCAGCGGTGCTGGCCGGCCTCGAACCGGAGGACGGCTGGGCGTCCGGCTGGTGGTCGGACCGGTGGGTGTGGACGGCGGTGGGCGGCGTGCTGGCCGCGCTGGCGGGTGTCGGCGGGTACGCGCTGACACGCGGCGCGGGACGGCCCGTGCGGGTGCCACCGAGCGCCTGACCTCTCACAGAAGGCCCGTGTCACACGGGCCTTCTTTCATGCCTCGCGGAGCGCCCTGGCGAGGTCATGCCTCGCGCAGTGCCTTCGCGAGCGTGCCCTCGCCGCTCACCTCGACCCGGCCCTCGCGCACGGCCCGGGCCAGGCTCAACTCCCCCCGGCTGAGCGCCGTGCACGTGCCGGTGTCCAGGACCAGCCGGGCGTCCGGCTCGCCGGGGGCGGGCCCGTCGCCGTACACGGGGCCCTCCTCGGCACCGGCGCGCAGGTGGAACTGCCCCTCCTCCAGGAGGACTTCGACGAGCCCCTCTCCGTCCAGGAGACGCAGCAGGGGCAGGGCGAACCAGTGCGCCCGTACCGCGTCCGTCGGCCGCCGCTCGCCGAGCTCTGCCTGCCCCCACTGCCCCAGCGCCTGGAGCACGGGCAGCAACTCGCGGCCCTGCGCGGTGAGTTCGTAGACGAAGGCGGCGCCGGGCGGGGGCAGCCGGCGGCGGGTCGCGAGGCCGTCGCGCTCCATGTCCTTCAGCCGCGAGGCGAGTACGTCCGTGCTGACGCCGGGCAGGTCCGCGTGCAGGTCGGTGTAGCGGCGGGGACCGGCGAGGAGCTCCCGGACGATCAGGAGGGTCCAGCGGTCGCCGACGACGTCGAGGGCGCGGGCGGCGGAACAGTACTGGTCGTAGCTGCGGCGAGGTGGCATGCGACGCAGTCTAGACAAGTTGTTGGACTTTCCAAGCGGCTACTTGGTAAAACCAAGCAACACAAGTCGGCGAGGGGAAGCGGCGCATGGAGTTCCGGCAGTCGAGCAAGCTGAGCGAGGTCTGTTACGAGATCCGCGGCCCGGTGATAGAGCACGCCAACGCGCTGGAGGAGGCAGGTCACAGCGTGCTGCGCCTGAACACCGGCAACCCCGCCCTCTTCGGATTCGAGGCGCCGGACGAGATCCTCCAGGACATGATCCGGATGCTGCCGCAGGCGCACGGCTACACCGACTCGCGCGGCATCCTCTCCGCCCGCCGCGCGGTCGCCCAGCGCTACCAGACGCTGGGCCTGGAGGTCGGCGTCGACGACGTCTTCCTCGGCAACGGCGTCTCCGAACTGGTGTCGATGGCGGTCCAGGCGCTGTTGGAGGACGGCGACGAGATCCTCATCCCCGCCCCGGACTTCCCCCTCTGGACGGCCGTGACGACCCTCGCGGGCGGCAAGGCGGTCCACTACCTCTGCGACGAGCAGGCCGACTGGTACCCGGACCTGGACGACATGGCGTCGAAGATCACGGACCGTACGAAGGCCGTGGTCATCATCAACCCCAACAACCCCACCGGCGCGGTCTACCCGAAGGAGATCGTCGAGGGCATCCTCGACCTCGCCCGGCGGCACGGCCTGATGGTGTTCGCCGACGAGATCTACGACCAGATCCTCTACGACGACGCCGTGCACCACTCGGCCGCCGCGCTCGCCCCCGACCTGGTGGTGCTCACCTTCTGCGGCCTGTCGAAGACGTACCGCGTGGCGGGCTTCCGCTCGGGCTGGATGGTGGTCACCGGCCCGAGGCAGCACGCGAAGGACTACCTGGAGGGCCTCACCATGCTGGCCTCCATGCGGCTGTGCGCCAACGCGCCCGCCCAGTACGCCATCCAGGCCGCGCTCGGCGGGCGGCAGTCCATCCGCGACCTCACCCTGCCGGGCGGCCGGCTGCGCGAACAGCGCGACGTGGCCTGGGAGAAGCTGAACGAGATCCCCGGCGTGACGTGCGTGAAGCCGAAGGGGGCGCTGTACGCGTTCCCCCGACTCGACCCCAAGGTGCACAAGATCCACGACGACGAGAAGTTCGTCCTGGACCTGCTGCTGCGGGAGAAGATCCAGGTGGTCCAGGGCACCGGCTTCAACTGGCCGACCCCCGACCACTTCCGGATCCTGACCCTCCCCTACGCCGACGACCTGGAGGCGGCGATCGGGCGGATCGGGCGGTTCCTCGGCGGGTACCGGCAGTAGGCGCGATGTCAGTGGCGGGTCGTAGCCTTCCAGCAGGTGGGGCGAGTGCCCCGGGGCCTGTCCCGTGCGCGAGGGCCTGTCCCGTGCCGGAGAGGAGCGCGCCGTGACCCGACCGCCGACCGCCGCGCAGCGGCGGGTCATCGACGCCGCCGACCCGGTGACCGGCCGGCTGCGGGGTACGGAGGCGCAGCTCGCCGCGCTGGTGAAGCGAGGGCTCGCCTTCCGGCACCCGCGGCCGCCGCACGATCACTTCCTGACGCCGGAGGGCCACCGGGTGCGGCAGGGCGTCATGCAGGTGCACGAGCCCGCCACCGAGGCCCCCGCCACCGCCGGTGTGTTCGCCGCGCGCGTCGGCGGGGAGGAGGCGGCACCGCAGAGCGGGCCCGCGCGGCGCCGCGAGGTGCACAGCGCCTGGCAGGGGCTGCTGGAGCTGCGCCGGATGACCAACCCGGACGGCGCGGTGGAGCGGCCGTGCGGCTGGGAGCGCACGCATCTCGTGCAGGCCGCCGCCCTCGCGCTGGAGGCGGCCGGACACCACCCGGCCGGGCAGGGCGACGGGGGCTACCGGGTGCGGGAGACCCCGCAGCCGGAGGCCGTCGCCGTGTACGAGCCGGACGGCGAGGCGCTGCGGACCTGCGCGGCCACCCTGGAAGGGGCAGGCTGGCAGGTGAGCGAGCACCGCGAGCCGCGCACCGGGACCCGCTATCTCCTGGCCTCGCCGCGCCGGGCGTGATGAGCATGCCAAGATCGGTGGATCGTTGCGTACGCCACGAGTGTCCGGTGCGAGAAGGGAAGCCCATGAGCGAGCCGTTTTCCGTCCCGGTGACCGTCCGCGGTTACGAGACCGACGTACAGGGTCACCTCAACCAGAGCGTGTACCTGAACTACGCGGAGCACGCCCGCTGGTCGTTACTGCGGGCCGCGGGGATCAGCCAGTCCGCCCTGATAGGCAGCGGCGTGGGCCCGGTCTCCCTGGAGACGACCATCCGCTACAAACGGGAGCTGCTCGCGGGCGACGAGGTCGAGGTGACCTGCGCCTTCGCCTGGGGGGAGGGCAAGACCTTCCGCATCGAGCAGACGGTCCGCAAGACCGACGGCACGGTGGCGGCCGAGATCACGGCGGTCGGCGGCCTGCTGGACCTGAAGGCCCGCAAGCTGGTCCCGGGCCCCCAGGAGTACTTCAGGAAGCTGGCGTCGGACCCGGGACTGTTCGGACTCTAGGCCGCCTTCTTCCAGACGGTCATGTCCACCATGAGGGAGGCGAGCTCCGGCAGCGCGGTCGACTTCGTCTGGACCACGAGCAGGGCGATGTCACCGGAGGGGTGCTTGGCGCAGATCTGGCTGCCGGCCGCCACCGAGGCCAGCGTCCAGCGGTGACGGTCGGCAGCGCCGAGCAGGAGCCGGCACTCGTCGAGGGAAACCGCCTCGTCGGTGAACATCTGGACGAACACGCTGGTGTCGCTCTCCAGCTCGCAGCTCGGGTTCTCACAGTTGAGGCGGATGTCTCCCTTGCGGTCCTCGCGCCAGAGCGGCTTCTCGAAGCTGAGCGAGGTCTTCGCGTTCAGCAGCACTGGCGCCTGCGTGATGACCTGCGGAGACTTGGACGCGGACGGGGTCGGAGCGGACGCTTCCGGGGTTCCGCCGCCCGCCTCCGCCTTCGCTCCCGCTCCCGACGCGGGCCCGGAGCCCGAGCGCGCCCCCGTCGACGACTCCGGCGCGGCCGACCGTCCGGACTTCTCCGGGCCGGGCGTCGACGGTGCGCCCGCCACCCAGTCGCCGAATCTGTTCCCCGCGTCCGCGACCATCCACGCCAGGCCGGTCAGCACCAACGCCCCCGCCGTCACGGCCGCGGTCGTGATCAGGGCGGAGCGCCGTCTGCGCGCCCGTCTCTCCTCCGGTCCCTGCGGCCGCGTCTGCGGCTGCGTGACGACCAGGGGCTGCATGTGCACCCTGGTCGGGTCGAGGGGCGCCGGGGAGGCCCAGGTGGCGTCGAGGTCCGCCGGGGAGGGGACCGTCACCTCGGGCCCCATGACGTCCCGCCAGACGGCCGGGCCCGCTCCGGCCTCGGCGTCCGCGCCCAGCCCCTGCCGGCACCACTCGACGATCTCCGCCAGACCGGCCCGGTCCTCCGGGGCGGCGGCCAGGCAGCGGGCGATCAGCGGACGGAGCTGCTCGGGCAGCACGGACAGGTCGGGTTCGTCGTGCACGATCCGGTACAGCACCCCGACCGCGGAGCCGTCCCCGTACAGCGGCCGGCCCAGCGCCGCGAACGCCGCCGTCTGGCCCAGCGCGAAGACGTCGGTCGCCGCGGTGACCTCGCCGCCGGACGCCTGCTCGGGAGCCATGAAGTGAGGAGTGCCGACGGTTGCGCCCGTGGCGGTGTGCGAGGTGAAGTCGGAGGCCAGCGAGATGCCGAAGTCGATCACCCGCGGCCCGTCGGCGGCCAGCAGCACGTTCGACGGCTTGAGGTCCCGGTGCACGATGCCCGCGCCGTGGATGGCCTGGAGCGCCTCGGCCACCCCCGCCATCAGCCACAGCACCGCGGGCGCCGGCAGCGGTCCGCGCCGGGCGACGGCCTCCGTCAGGGACGGGCCGGGCACGTACAGCGTGGCCGCCCAGGGCGGTGTGCCGTCCGCGTCGGCGTCGATCAGCTCGGCCGTGTACGCGCCCCGGACCCGCCGGGCGGCCTCGACCTCCCGGCGGAACCGCCGCCGGAAGGCCGGGTCGTCGGCCAGCTCCGGCCGGACCACCTTGATCGCCACCGGCCGGCCGCCCTGCGTGTGCGACAGGTAGACCCGGCCCATGCCGCCCGCGCCGAGCCGGGCGGCCAGGCGGTATCCGGCCACCACGGGCGGATCGTCCGCCTGCAACGGCCGGAACACCTCGGTCGCGTGGTTCATCGGTCCGTCTCCCCCTCGTCCCCTGCCCCCCGGTCAACGGTGAGTTGACCGAGGCAGAAGCCTAAGCGGAGTTCGGAGCTGTTTTCGCCGATCTCACGGTGCTGCCGGGGTCCGGGGGACGCCCGTGATCTCCTCGCCCGCCTCCATCGGGTGGGTCACGTCGTGGGCGTCCCGGTCGCGCGGGCCCAGGTGGTTGAAGACCAGGTTCAGCAGGACCGCCGCGACGCAGCCCGTCGAGATGCCCGAGTCCAGGACGATCCGCGCCGTCTCCGGGAAGGCGTGGTAGAACTCCGGCGCCGTGATCGGGATGATGCCGACGGCCAGGGAGACGGCCACGATCAGCACGTTGTTGTCCTTCTCCAGACCGGCCCGGACCAGGGTCTGGATGCCGCTGGCCGCGACCGAGCCGAACAGGACCACACCCGCCCCGCCGAGCACCGGTCGCGGTACGACGGCGATCAGCGAGGCGGCCATCGGGCACAGGCCCATCAGCACCAGGAAACCGCCGCCGGCGGCGACGACGTACCGGCTGCGGATCTTCGTCATCGCGACCAGGCCGATGTTCTGTGCGAAGGCGCTGCACATGAAGCCGTTGAAGAGCGGGCTGATCGCCGAGCCGAGGGTGTCGGCGCGCAGGCCGGCCGCGATGGTCTTCTCGTCGGCCGGGCGGTCGACGATCTCGCCCAGCGCCAGCATGTCGGCGGTCGACTCGGTCATCGACACCACCATCACCACGCACAGGGAGAGGATCGCGGCGAGCTGGAACTGCGGGGCGCCGAAGTGGAAGGGCGTCGGGAAGCCGATGACCGCCGCGTCCGCGACCGGGCCGAAGTCCGTGGCGCCGAACGGAATCGCGAGGAGCGTGCCCGCGACCAGGCCGAGCAGTACGGCGATCTGCTTGACGAAGCCCCGGGTGAAACGCCGCAGCAGCAGGACGACGACGAGGGTGCCGGCGGCCAGCCCGAGGTTGGTCACCGAACCGTAGTCGTGCGCCGCCGGGTCGGGGCCCTGGGCCCAGCCGAAGGCGACCGGGAGCAGGGAGACGCCGATCAGGGTGATGACCGTGCCCGTCACCACCGGCGGGAAGAAGCGGACCGCCTTGCAGAAGACGGGGGCGGCTATGAAGCCGAGGAGTCCGGCGACGATGACCGCGCCGAAGATGATCGGCAGGGCGTCGGACTTGTCCTCGGTGGAGGCGACGATCGCGGTCATCGGGGCGACACCGGCGAAGGTGACGCCGTTGACGAACGGCAGCCGGGCGCCGATCTTCCAGACGCCGATGGTCTGCAGGAACGTGGCGAGGCCCGCGGTGAACAGACAGGCGCCGGTGAGGAAGGTCAGGTCGGTGGCGGTCAGGCCGATGGCCGCGCCGACGATCAGGGGTGGGGCGACGACTCCCGCGTACATTGCGGCCACGTGCTGGAGGCCGGTCGTCGCCATCTTGAGCGCGGGGAGTTTTTCGTCAACGGGGTGGTCGGCCACGGCGGCTTCCCTCCGGTCGGTTACACGGCTGCGCCGGATGACGGCCGTGGGTGTCAAGGAGGTGGTGCGAGTGGTCGTGCGGGACCGGACATGCGGGACGGGGGTGGCCGTTCCGGGGCGCACGCGTGTACGCACGCCCCGGAGACGACCGCCGTGGACCCCGCTCGGGTCCGCGGCCACCGGCCGGGAGCCGTCCCTCCCGGCCGGAGTCATCCGGGTGGTCAGCCCTGGGCGGCGATCCTCGCCAGCCGCCGGGCCTCGTCCCGCGTGGCGCGGGCGATGGCGTCCTCGTCGGCCGTGAGCAGCCGCCCGTCCTCGACGATCTGCCGGCCGTCCACGAAGGAGGCGGTGACCGGGGCCGCCGCGCCGAAGACCAGGGCGGTCACCGGGTCGGCGATGGAGGCGTGGGCGAGCGTGTCCAGCTTCCACAGCACGAGGTCGGCGAGCTTGCCGGGCTCCAGGGAGCCGGTCTCCGCCGCCCGGCCCAGCACCTCGGCGCCGCCGTACGTGCCGAGGCGCAGCGCCTGGCGGGCGTTCAGGGCGGCCTCCTTGTGCGCGCCGAGGCGGTTGATGAGGAGGGCGTTGCGCAGCTCGGTGTGGAGTTCGCCGGACTCGTTGGAGGCGGTGCCGTCGACG
The DNA here is from genome assembly GCF_055562795.1 of Streptomyces sp. NPDC016851. Lineage (NCBI taxonomy): Bacteria > Bacillati > Actinomycetota > Actinomycetes > Kitasatosporales > Streptomycetaceae > Streptomyces > Streptomyces sp. NPDC016851. Next base: position 180,321 of record NZ_JBVHEP010000017.1, on the reverse strand, counting down.
CCGAGGCCGACCGGGATGCCGGCCGCGAGCATGTCGGGGACGCGGGCGATACCGGCGGCGAGGCGGGCGTTGGACGACGGGCAGTGCGCGACGCCGGTCCTGGTGCGGGCGAAGGCGGCGATGTCGGAGTCGTTCATGTGGACGCAGTGCGCCATCCACACGTCCTCGCCGAGCCAGCCGGTGGACTCGAAGTAGTCGGTCGGGCCCATGCCGAACAGTTCGTGGCAGAACTTCTCCTCTTCCACGGTCTCCGAGCCGTGGGTGTGGAGCCGTACGCCGAGGCGGCGGGCCAGCTGGGCGCCGTCCCGCATCAGTTCGGTGGAGACGGAGAAGGGCGAGCAGGGCGCGACCGCGACCTGGGTCATCGCGTCGAAGGAGGAGTCGTGGTGCTGCCGGACGGTCTCCTCGGTGGCGGCCAGCGCGCCGTCGAGGGTCTCGACGGCGAAGTCCGGGGGCAGGCCGCCGTCCTTCTCGCTGCGGTCCATGGAGCCGCGGGCGAGGGTGAAGCGGACGCCCATGTCGCGGGCGGCGCCGATGATCGCGCCGGACAGGTCGCCGGAGCCGTGCGGGAAGACGTAGTGGTGGTCCATGGCGGTGGTGACGCCGCCGCGGGCCATCATCGCGAGCGAGCCCTGGGCCGCCGCGCGGACCATCGGCTCGTCGATGCGGGCCCACACCGGGTACAGCGCGACCAGCCAGTTGAACAGGTTGTGGTCCGTGGCCAGACCACGGGTGATCCACTGGTAGAAGTGGTGGTGGGTGTTGATCAGTCCGGGGGTGACGAGGTGACCGGAGGCGTCGATACGACGTACGACGTTCTCCAGGCCCTCGGGGGCCTTGCCCGCGCCGACCGACTCGATGCGGTTGCCGGCGAGGACGACGTGCCCGGAGGCGTACTCGGTGTCGTCGGCGTCGACGGTCGCGATCGCACAGTTCTCGATGACGATGCGCCGGGCTGCTGCCATGGTTCGTCCTTTGCGCTGAGGTGGAGGGGGCACGGCAGGACCCTGGGAGTTTGAGTGCCGTGGCCGAGGAGAAGGGTTCCCCGGCCACGGGTGCCGAAAAAGGGAACGTCAGGAGGGGCGTCAGAGGTTGGTGAGGTCCACGGGGATCTTCGCCTCGCAGCCGTCCCGCAGGATCGTCGCCTCGATCAGGCCGTAGGGCCGGTCGGCGGCGAAGTACACCTCGTTGTCGTTCTTCAGCCCGAACGGCTCGAGGTCCACCAGGAAGTGGTGCTTGTTCGGGAGGGAGAAACGGACCTCGTCGATCTCGCTGCGGTTGTTGATGATCCGCGCGCCCATCTGGTACAGCGTCTGCTGGAGCGAGAGCGAGTACGTCTCGGCGAAGGCCTGGAGCATGTGCTTCTTCGTCTGCTCGTAGGACTTCTCCCAGTGGGGCATGCGCTGGTCGTCGTCGGTCCAGTTGAACCGCCAGCGGGCGGAGACCTGGGTGGCCAGGATGCGGTCGTAGGCTTCCTTCAGCGTCGTGTACTTGTCCTTGACGTAGCCCCAGAACTCGGAGTTGGTCGAGTTCATCACGACGAGGTCCTTCAGGCCCGAGATGACCTCCCACGAGGAGCCGTCGTAGGTGATCTGGGTCAGCCGGGTCTCCTGGCCCTTGCGCACGAAGGAGTGCTTGACCTCGTCGGCGCCGATGAACTGCGAGTTGGCGTCGGAGGCCTCGATCCGCTCCCAGGCGTACTCCTCGATGCGGATCCGGGCCCGGTGGATCGGCTCCTGGCTGGTGACGAAGTGCCGGGCGAGGTGGATGCCGAACTGCTCGGCGGACTCGATGCCGTGCTCCTTGGCGAACGCGTACACCGTGTTCTTGGTGGTGTCGGTGGGCAGGACGTTGGCGTTCGAGCCGGAGTAGTGGACCTCTTCCATGTCGCCGCTCAGCGACACGGAGACGTTGAGGTCCTTGATGTGGTGAGTGGCGCCGTCCCGCGTGATCTTGACGACTCGGTTCTCGGCCTTGCCGTACTGGTTCTGTCCCAGAATGGTGGGCATGAGTAGCTAGCTCCCTCGGTATACGGAGTAGCCGAACGGGTTGAGCAGCAGCGGTACGTGGTAGTGCTCCCCGGGCGTCACGGCGAAGGTGATCGCCACCTCGGGGAAGAACACGGCACCGCTGTCCCGATTCGCGGGGGCGTCCTGCTGCGCATCGGCTTGCTTCTTCTCGAAGTACGGCTCCACGGCGAAGTCGAGCCGTACGTGGGTGGTGCCTTCCGGCAGCGCCGGCAGGTCCTTGCACCGCCCGTCCGCGTCGGTCGCGGAGCCGCCGAGCGCCTGCCAGCCGGCCTCGCGCCCCGAGCGGGCGAGGAGGTGGACGGCGACGCCCTCGGCGGGGCGGCCGGCGGACGTGTCCAGGATGTGCGTGGACACCGATGCGGTGGCGGAGGTGCTCATGCTGCGGTCAGTCCTCTTCGACGAGTCGGGCCAGACGGATGCGGTTGATCTTCCCCAGTTCCGTGCGGACGGTCTCGCGCTCCCGCTCCGGCGTGTTGCCGAGCCGTTCCCTGACCGCGTCGCGCATCTGCTCGCCGGTCCGGCCGGTGGCGCAGATCAGGAACACGTGGCCGAACTTCTCCTGGTAGGCGAGGTTCAGCTCCAGCATCTCCGCCTTGAGCGCGTCGGAGGCGCCGGCCATGCCGCGCTGCTCCCGGGCCGAGGTGGGGTCGCCGGGTTTCGGTCGGCCGATGGGCGGATGGCCGGCCATCGCCTCCGCGAGGTCGTCGGCCGTCAGCTCCGCCATGGCGGCGTCGCTCGCGGCGTACAGGGCCTCGCGGGTAGCGTAGGGGCGGGCGGCGAGCAGGCGCTTCGCCCACGCCGTGGAAGCGCACACCTCGTGGAGCGCGGTGAAGGCCGCGTGCTCCTCGAGGGCGTTGAACCGGGCCAGGCCCGGCGGCATGGAAGTGGACGTCACGGGAGCCTCCGTGGCCGGGTACGGCCTTCGTGCTGAACGGGCGTGCCGATAGCTAACGCCCTCCCGCGACAGCACGTCAACAGTTTGTTGAAAATTCCGCGTGACGAAACCCGGCGGGTCGGCGGAACCCGACCAAGGGGCGAAATCGGGCGGCCCAGTCAGGCCCCCTTCTCGCGGTTGAGGTAGTTGTAGACGGTGAAGCGGCTGACGCCCAGGGCGCCCGCCACGGTCTCCACCCCGTGCCGTACGGAGAAGGCGCCGCGCGCCTCGAGTATCCGCACGACCTCCTGCTTGGCCTTGCGGTCCAGGTCGGCCAGGGGCATGCCCTTGCGGCGCTCCATGGCGGCCAGGATGTGGTCGAGGGAGTCGGCGAGCTGCGGCAGCCGCACGGCGACGGCGTCGCGGCCCTCCCAGGACAGGACGACGTCGTCGGGGCCGGCCTCGTCGGGCGGGATCATCTCGCCGCCCATGGCGTCGACCAGGGGCTTCACGGCCGCGATGAACGGCTCGTCCCCCGCGCCGCTCACGCCTCGCCCTCCTCGAGCACGTTGACCTGGAGGGAGACCCGGGTGGCGCCGGCCTCCAGGGTCTTGCGGAGCAGCGCGTCCACGGCGGTGAGCACCGCGTCGGCACCGCCCTCGGCGGTGTTGCCGAACGGGCCGACGTCCACGGCGTCCAGTTCGGCGGCCTCGACGACCTCGCGGGCGACCAGCGCGTGCGCGGGTGCCTCGTCGAGGTCGAAGGGCTCGGTCGTGAACTCCACTCTCAGTCGCATGCTGCCCCCAGAACCGTCGTGACCTGTGCGACCCTAGCCGACGCCGGGGCGGACCGGACCGCCCTGGATACGGGCACCTTTTCCGCTCTTGCGCGGGCACACCCCCGTCCTTGCGCAGGCACGCCCCTGGTTCTCCATTGTCCTCAACCGCCGGGGAGCAGGCCGCCGGGAGCAGGCCACCGGGAAGCGGGCCGCCGCACGCGGCACGGTCTCGCCGCTCGGTCAGCCGACGGCCCGGTACGCGAGGACGCCCCGCCGTGCGAGCGGCTCCCGGCCGGAACCACACTCACCGTCCGCTCCACCGTCGCATGCGCCGAAGCGCAGCCGGCGAGCGCACGCAGGCCCTCTGCTTTCCGGCCTGCCCCTGCCGGGAGCCCACGCAAGGTCCGCCTCCGCCCCCTTGACAAGCCACGACACCCGACGGCAGTCTTCCGGTAAGCAGAAAGCAACTTCCACAATGCGGAACACCGCGGAAGGGAGCGCGGCCCGATGGGATTCGCAGACCAGCGCTTCAACGTCAACCTGTCGATCCTCTTCACGGAACTCCCGCTCCTGGAGCGCCCCGCGGCCGCCGCCGCGGCCGGCTTCACGGCGGTCGAGCTGTGGTGGCCCTGGGTCGACTCGCCCACCCCCGCGCAGTCGGAGCTCGACGCCCTGAAGAAGGCCGTCGAGGACGCGGGCGTGCAGCTCACGGGCCTCAACTTCTACGCCGGCCGGCTGCCCGGCCCCGACCGCGGCGCCCTGTCGATCCCGGGCGAGGAGTCGGAGAGGTTCCGCGCCAACGTCGACGTGGCGGCCGGCTTCGCCGCCTCCCTGGGCTGCAAGGCGCTCAACGCCCTGTACGGCAACCGCGTCGAGGGCGCGGACCCGGCCGAGCAGGACGCGCTCGCGCTGGAGAACCTGGTGCTCGCGGCCCGGGCCGCCGACCGGATCGGCGCGATCCTGCTGATCGAGGCGCTCAACCGGCCCGAGTCGCCGGCGTATCCGCTGGTGTCCGCACCGGCCGCGGTCGGTGTCGTCGACAAGGTCAACGACACGACGGGGCTGGACAACGCCCGCTTCCTCATGGACCTCTACCACCTGTCCATGAACGGCGAGGACCTGCCGCAGGTGATCGACCGGTACGCCGCGAGGACCGGCCACGTCCAGATCGCCGACAACCCGGGCCGCGGCGCCCCCGGGACGGGCTCGCTGCCCCTCGAAGACCTCCTCGACCAGCTGAACAAGGCGGGTTACGACGGCTGGGTCGGCCTCGAGTACAAGCCGGGTGACCGCCCGAGCGCCGAGGCCTTCGACTGGCTGCCCCGCTGACCCCCGCACCGAAAGGCATCCCCATCATGACCACCACCGCCCTGCCCAAGATCGCCTGGATCGGCCTCGGCATCATGGGCTCCCCCATGTCCGAGAACCTCATCAAGGCGGGCTACGACGTCACCGGTTACACGCTGGAGCGGGAGAAGCTGGACCGCCTCGCCGCGGCCGGCGGCACGGCCGCCGGTTCGATCGCCGAGGCCGTGCGGGACGCCGACGTCGTCATCACGATGGTGCCGGCCTCCCCGCAGGTCGAGGCCATCGCCTACGGCCCGGACGGCATCCTGGAGAACGCGAGGTCCGGCGCGCTGCTGATCGACATGTCCTCGATCACCCCGCAGACCTCTGTCGACCTGGCGAAGACGGCGAAGGACAGGGGCATCCGCGCCCTGGACGCCCCCGTCTCCGGCGGTGAGGCGGGCGCGATCGAGGCCGTGCTGTCCATCATGGTCGGCGGTGAGCAGGCCGACTTCGACCAGGCCAGGCCGATCTTCGAGGCGCTCGGCAAGACCATCGTGCTGTGCGGCCCGCACGGCTCCGGCCAGACCGTGAAGGCCGCCAACCAGCTGATCGTCGCCGTGAACATCCAGGCGTGCGCGGAGGCCGTGGTCTTCCTGGAGAAGTCCGGCGTGGACCTGAAGGCGGCCCTGGACGTCCTGAACGGCGGTCTCGCCGGCTCGACCGTGCTGACCCGCAAGAAGGACAACTTCCTCGGCCGGGACTTCAAGCCGGGCTTCCGGATCGATCTGCACCACAAGGACATGGGCATCGTCACGGACGCCGCCCGCAACGTCGGCGCGGCCCTGCCCGTCGGTGCCGTGGTCGCCCAGCTGGTCGCGTCCCTGCGTGCGCAGGGCGACGGCGGCCTGGACCACTCGGCGCTGCTGCGGGCCGTGGAGCGGCTCTCCGGCGCCCAGGTCTGACACCCTCCCGACCTTCGGAACCCGAGGGTCCCCCCTACCCCGGGCGGCGTCGCCGCTGACACCTGTCCTGTCGCGCCCAGAGCGACGGCGCCGCCCGGACCCACCCATACCCACCGCTTCAACAAACTGTTGACGCTCCGATCACCCGACCCTAGGCTCCACGAAGCGGAAACATTTTTCCGCTGCCCTCTCGTACGGAAGGTCACGATGTCGCAGCGCGTGCTCACCACCGAGTCCGGCGCCCCCGTCGCCGACAACCAGAACTCCGCCACCGCCGGCGTCGGCGGCCCGCTTCTGCTCCAGGACCAGCATCTGCTGGAGAAGCTCGCCCGCTTCAACCGCGAGCGCATCCCGGAGCGCGTGGTGCACGCCCGGGGGTCCGGCGCCTACGGCCACTTCGAGGTGACCGACGACGTCACCGCCTTCACCCAGGCCGACTTCCTCGGCGAGACCGGCAAGCGGACCGAGGTGTTCCTGCGCTTCTCGACCGTGGCCGACAGCCTCGGCGGCGCGGACGCGGTGCGCGACCCGCGCGGCTTCGCGGTCAAGTTCTATACGGCCGAGGGCAATTACGACCTCGTCGGCAACAACACCCCGGTCTTCTTCATCAAGGACCCGATCAAGTTCCCGGACTTCATCCACTCGCAGAAGCGCGACCCGTTCACGGGCCGTCAGGAGCCGGACAACGTCTGGGACTTCTGGGCGCACTCCCCCGAGGCCACGCACCAGGTGACCTGGCTGATGGGCGACCGCGGCATCCCGGCCTCGTACCGGCACATGAACGGCTACGGCTCGCACACCTACCAGTGGACCAACGCCCGGGGTGAGGCCTTCTTCGTCAAGTACCACTTCAAGACCAACCAGGGCATCCGCTGCCTGAGCAGCGAGCAGGCCGCCGAGCTCGCGGGCAAGGACCCGAACTCGCACCAGACCGACCTGCTCCAGGCGATCGAGCGGGGCGTGCACCCGTCCTGGACGCTCTACGTCCAGATCATGCCGGCGGCCGAGGCGGACGGTTACCGCTTCAACCCGTTCGACCTGACGAAGGTGTGGCCGCACGCCGACTACCCGCTCAAGCGCGTCGGCCGGCTGGTGCTGGACCGCAACCCGGACAACGTCTTCGCCGAGGTCGAGCAGGCCGCGTTCTCCCCGAACAACTTCGTGCCGGGCATCGGCCCCTCGCCCGACAAGATGCTCCAGGGCCGCCTGTTCGCCTACGCCGACGCCCACCGCTACCGCCTGGGCGTCAACCACACCCAGCTGGCCGTCAACGCGCCCCGGGCCACGACCGCGCGGAACTACGGCCGGGACGGCCTGATGGCGTCCAACCCCCAGGGCCGGTACGCCAAGAACTACGAGCCGAACTCCTACGACGGCCCGGTGGAGACCGGCCGCCCGCTGTCGGCCCCGCTCGCGGTGACCGGCCACACGGGCACCCACGCGGCGCCCCCGCACACCAAGGACGACGACTTCTTCCAGGCGGGCGAGCTGTACCGGCTGATGTCCGCCGAGGAGAAGTCCCGCCTGGTCGCGAACATCGCCGGCGGCCTCTCGCAGGTCTCCCGCGACGACGTGATCGAGAAGAACCTCGCGCACTTCCACGCCGCCGACCCCGAGTACGGGCGGCGCGTGGAGGAGGCGGTCCGCGCCCTGCGCGAGGACTGAGCTCCCTGCCCGCGTCCGACCGCGCGGGGCGACCCGGATGAGGGGTGGTCGCCCCGGGCACGGACGCGGGCAGGGCGCGGACCGCGGCGGAGTGTGAGCCAGTGCGGTGGTGAAGGACCCGGCCGGGCTTCTCGACCTGAGGGAAGCCCGTCCCGGACTCCGTCGCACCCGCCGCGGTCCCAGTACCGGAACCCCCTCCAGACCCCGTCCGGCGGCGCGAACATCCTGTCGCGCCCAGCCTCGCGCCGCCGGACGGCCAGCACTGACGCGCTCCCTACACCGGGCCATCTCCGGCGAGGGAGCGCTCGGCGTTGTCCAGCAGTTCCTTGTATGTCAGGACCTCGACCCTGGTGAGGTGCGAATTGAACGTCCGCAGCGCCTCGTTGATCTCCTCCTCCGGCACCTCAGGATGCAGTGCCGGATGTCCGACCAGGACGAGGGCGCTGGCACGCCGAGTCTCGATACCGAGGTCGGCACGGAGCCGCTCCCGGCTCTCATCCAGACCAGTGAGGTAGTTGACAGCCTGGCCGACGGCCTCGTGCACCTGCGCCGCCGGCACCCATGCATTGCGATGCCGCTTGACGAGGGGACCCTTGAGGCTCATGGCTCGCTTCAGTTCGACGATATGGAGCGCTCCGTCACCGCGTATCAGCGGGATGTCCACCTCGTCGCCCGGCACGAGGCGCCGCTGCGCCGCCTCTCCCACGAACCGCCCACCGAAGATCCAGTATTGCCCGTCAAGCGCCCGCTGCACGTCGGCCTCTGTGGCCTTGCAATCCTCGACGACGGTGCGCAGTTCCTTGAGTCGGGCCGCGCGTCGGCGCAGTTCAGCGGCCTGAAGGAGGATTCGTCCTTGGTCATCGGCAGCCAGCAGGGCCATGGCTTCGGGCGATGTGACGATCTTCCGGGCTTCTGCGGCCGGGTCGGCGACATCGATCCGGCCGCTGCGGATGATCCGCTCCAACCACAGAGTGATCTCGGCACGGCCCCTCGGAATCACATAACGCCCAGGGCGATCGTCGGGGGCCTGAAGGAACAGCGCGTCCTCACCCTGCGCACGGAAATGCTCCAGGAACTCTTTGATCCCGGCATCGGGGTGGCCCGACAGGAACTCCCGCCCGCTGTCGATGAGCCACTCGTGCATCGCCTTCATGGTGCTGCCGAGGAAGCCCGTGTGCGACTCCCTCCTTTGTCCATCCCCGAACAGCCTGTAGCGATCCTCGAAGTCGTACCGCAGGATCCGCCCCTCTGCGTACTCGATCGCGTCCTGCACGAGCCGTACTACCTGCCACTCGCCGACCCCTGCCGCAGTCCCTCGGACTTCCCCCAAGAGCCGTATCAGCTCTCTGCCGCCCCGCCTCTTGCCGCTCCGTCCGCTGTGCATGTGCGTGAAGACCGACTGCACGGCGTTCTTCACGGTCTGGTCGACGGCCTCCTTGGCCACCACCTCACGTAGATGCCACTCCAACGTCATGTCGCTTCTCGGTGTCATACGGCGCATTGTGTTCGCAGGGTCTGACAACACCCCGACGTGCGTTTCCAGAGCTGCCGCAGGACGCTGGAGGCATGACACATCCACCAACGGAGCATCCGCGTGTCGTGGTGCACCCTCCTGCCCTGGACGGCTCCCGGCGCGTCACCGAGGGCGACGCGACACTGGGTATCGCCACACATGTGGACGACGTCGCCGAGATCCTGCGGCTGGCCGGCCTCTACGTCACCGACGTCGAGGACAGCGACCTCGTCGAATGGCAGGGCGGCGGCCCGGACGACTGGCCGGGGCTGTCGGAGCACCACGGCACATGAGCGCGTACGGCACCGGTCGTACCCGCCGTACGGAACCCTCAAATGAACCTCTGAACCCGGCCCCGGGGGCTTCAACCGCCCCCGGGGCCGGGCACATTCTCGGCACAAGGGACCCGCCGGCACGGGGGCGGCGGGCCCCGGCACGGGGGTGAAGCCATGGATGACGGTACGGCGGTCCGCCTAGAGCCGCACGAGATCGCACTGCTGGGGGACGGCCCCCGGGCCGCCGTCACCGTCGCCGTGGTGGATCTGTACCTGCGGGGCCTGGTGGAGGCGGGCCGGCCGGGGACGGTGCGGGCGGGCATCGCGGACGCCGTGAGCGCGGAGCGGCCGCCCTCTCCCCTGGCCCAGGAGGTGCACGCCTGTCTCCACGAGCCCGCCGGTCTGCGGACGTTGGTCAAGGACCCGGGCGTACGGCTCGCGGTGGCCCTCATGCGCATCCCGCTCGCGGAGGCGGGCCTGCTGCGCTACCCGCTGCTCGGCCCGACGCGCGGCGCCCGGCGCCATGTGCGGGAGCTGCGGCAGCGCCATCCGCTGCCCGCCGGCAGACGCGGCCTGACCGACCACGACCGGCTGCTGGCCGTCGCCCTGCACGGCGAGGCGGCCCTGCGGCTGCTGGTGCCGCGCTTCGCCCTCCGGGCGGGCCTGATCCGCCGGGCAGAGGTGGGCGGCAAGAGCCTCCTCAAGCACTCGCGCGGTCCGTACGGAGGCGGCAGCGCGGGCCACGCCTACTGCGGCGGGGGCGGGGGCGGAGGCGGATGCGGGGGTGGAGGCACGTAGTGAACGCGGGAACGCTACAGGGGCGGTCCGTCCCCGGACGGGCCGCCCCTGTCGTGCGTGGGTGTCAGACCTTCAGCGGCTTGATCGAGGTCGGTGCGTGGCCGGGCTCGGTGGCCAGTTCCTCGAACTCCACGACGTTGCCGATGTCGTTGGTCGTCGACATGGAGATGTTGGTGACGCGCTCCAGGATCGCCTCGACGACGACCGGGACGCGGTACTCCGCGGCGAGCTTCTTGGCCTGCTCGAACGCGGCGCCGAGTTCGGCCGGGTCGGTGACGCGGATCGCCTTGCAGCCGAGGCCCTCGGCGACCTTGACGTGGTCGACGCCGTAGACGCCGAGCTCGGGCGCGTTGATGTTCTCGAACTCCAGGTTGACCTGGAAGTCGATGTCGAACGCCCGCTGCGCCTGGCGGATCAGGCCGAGGTAGGAGTTGTTGACGAGGACGTGGACGTAGGGGATCTTGTGCTGCGCGCCGACGGCCAGTTCCTCGATCATGAACTGGAAGTCGTAGTCGCCGGAGAGCGCGACGACGGAGGCCTCCGGGTCGGCCTTGGCGACGCCGAGCGCGGCCGGGATGGTCCAGCCGAGCGGGCCGGCCTGGCCGCAGTTGATCCAGTGCCGGGGCCGGTAGACGTGCAGCATCTGTGCGCCGGCGATCTGCGAGAGGCCGATGGTGGAGACGTACCGGGTCTCCGGGCCGAAGGCCTTGTTCATCTCCTCGTAGACGCGCTGCGGCTTGATCGGGATGTCGTCGAAGTGCGTACGGCGCTGGAGGGTCGCCTTGCGCTCCTGTGCCGAGGCCGCCCACGCGGAGCGGTCGGGCAGCGTGCCGGCCGCCTTCAGCTCGCGCGCCACCTCGACGAACAGCTCCAGCGCGGCCTTGGCGTCGGAGGCGATGCCGTAGTCGGGGGCGAAGATCCTGCCGATCTGGGTGGGCTCGATGTCGACGTGGACGAACTTCCGCCCGGCGGTGTAGACGTCGAGTTTGCCGGTGTGGCGGTTGGCCCAGCGGTTGCCGATGCCGAGGACGAAGTCGGACTCCAGGAAGGTCGCGTTGCCGTAGCGGTGCGAGGTCTGGAGGCCGACCATGCCGGCGTTCAGCTCGTGGTCGTCGGGGAGGATGCCCCAGCCCATGAGGGTGGGGACGACCGGGGTGCCGGTCAACTCGGCGAATTCCACGAGCAGTTCGGCGGCGTCCGCGTTGATGACACCGCCGCCCGCGACGATCAGCGGCCGCTCGGAGGCGTTCAGCATCCCGATCGCCTTCTCGATCTGGGCGCGGGTCGCGGCGGGTTTGTAGACCGGGAGCGGCTCGTACGTCTCCGGGTCGAACTCGATCTCCGTGAGCTGGACGTCGATCGGCAGGTCGATCAGGACCGGGCCGGGGCGGGCGGAGCGCATCAGGTGGAAGGCCTGCTGGAAGACGCCGGGGACCTGCGCGGCCTCCAGCACGGTCACGGCCATCTTGGTGACCGGCTTGGCGATCGAGGCGATGTCGACGGCCTGGAAGTCCTCTTTGTGGATCACGGCGGTCGGGGCCTGGCCGGTGATGCACAGGATCGGGACGGAGTCGCCGGTCGCGGAGTACAGGCCCGTGATCATGTCGGTGCCGGCCGGGCCGGAGGTGCCGATGCAGACGCCGATGTTCCCTGCGTGGGTGCGGGTGTAGCCCTCGGCCATGTGCGAGGCGCCCTCCACGTGGCGGGCGAGGGTGTGGTGGATGCCGCCGGAGGCCTTGAGCGCCGCGTAGAAGGGATTGATCGCCGCGCCCGGGACACCGAACGCGTCGGTGACGCCCTCACGCTTGAGGATCTCAACTGCCGCGCGGGCAGCGGTCATTCGAGCCATCGAGTACTCCTGCTTCGGCTGTCGGATTCGCACTCCCGTCGCGCCCCGCGGTGAGCTCTTCCGTATTGCGGAAATAAACTTCTACGATCTGGAATGAATGTATGTGGGGTGGGCGAAGGGCGTCAAGAGAGAGGGCAAGCGGCGGACAGGCGGGGCCTCGCCGGAGCACGATGGGCGCGCTGTCCCGATGTGACGCCGTACGGGAGTGGTCATGGCCGAGAGCGTGCCGGTGCGCTGTCCGTCCTGCCGACGAGAGCACCGCTTCACGGCCCCGTCGTACCCGTGTGTGTGCGGAGCACCCGTCGCCCCGCGGCTCGACCCGGACGGCACGGTGACGCCCGTCGCCCATCGCGTCTGGCAGGACGACTGGGTGACGGTGCGGTGCGCGTCCTGCGGCCGGTGCGGGCAGTGGCCGCGGCCGGAGGTGGGGTGCCCGTGCGGGGTGGTGCTGCGGGTGCCGGTCGTGGAGGGGAGAGGCGGGGCCGGGCGGGGCGGCGCGCCGGGCGCGAGTGCCGAGGCCGGTCCGCGCGACGCCGCAGCCGCCGTCAAGGGGGCCCCTGCATCAGCCGGTGCCGCCGACGGTACCGGCGCGGCCCGGCCGCCCTTCCGTTCCGTACCGGTCCGTACCGCGCTCGACGCCGTCACCGCCGCCGCGCTCTATCTGCGCTGGCTCGGCTACCGGGGCGTCCGGCGGGCGGATCAGCGGCCGCCGTCCGGGATCGGTCTGGCCGCCCGCGGCGTCGTCGCGCTGGTCGACCCGGCGGTGCGCCCCGCGACCCTGCGGGACGTGGAGTGCCTGTGGCTGACGGCCATGACGGAGTCGGCGGACTGCGTCTGCTTCTCCCTCGCCGGGTACGCGCACGACGCCCGGGCGCGCGCCGACACCCTCGGTGTCCCGCTGTTCGTCCTCGAACTCACCGGCACGCCGCGGCCGGTGAACGCCCCGGCCGGGGCACTGGACGCCACCGGCACGGAGAACCGGGCGCCCTGACCGGCCCGAAGCGGTCAGTCGTCGGCGGGCCCGGGCCTGCTGAACTCCTCGATCAGCACCGGGTACTGCTCACCACCGTGTCCCGCGGCGATCGAGCGGTCGGCCATCGCCTTGAACAGCTTGGGCAGTTCGGCGTTGACACCCACCGCCTCGCTCTCCTCGATCAGGTGTGCCATGGCCCGCGCGTCGGTCTCCAGGGCCGACACCTCGGCCGGGAAGGAGCCGCTGTCGATCTGCTCGGCGTATCCGGGCAGCCAGTCGGCCACACCGGCGGCGATCCGCCGCGCGAACGGCGCGTACGTCGCGGCGTCGACACCGGCCGTCCTGAGCAGCGCGGTGCCCTGGAGCCAGGCGTTCAGGACGCTCCACATCATGGCCAGTCCGGCCACGTCGTACAGGGACGCCAGGCCATGGTCCGCACCGAGGTGGGTGACGGTGCCGAGCGCGTCGAGGGTCGGCTTGTGCGCGTCGAAGTCCGCCTGGGGGCCGCTGTGCAGGATCACCGCCTCGGGCGTGCCGATGGCCGGCGGGACGGCCATGACGGCGCCGTCCAGGTAGCGGGCGCCGCGCTGCTCGGCCCATCGAGCGGTCTCCCGGGCCTGGGCCGAGTCGCCCGAGGTCAGATTGACCAGCGTCGTGCCGCCGAGTGCGACGTCGCTCGTGCCGAGCAGCTCCCGCACGGCCTGGTAGTCGGTGACGCAGATGATCGTCAGGGAGCCCGCCCCGACCGCGTCGCCGACTGTCGGTGCGAGCCGTGCGCCCCGGGCCACCAGCCCGTCGGCCTTGGAGGTCGTGCGGTTCCACACGGTTGTGGGATGCCCGGCTTTCAGGAAGGCGCCGGCGAGGGCCTGGCCCATGAGTCCGAGTCCGATGACTGTCACGGGTGTGTCGGTGTTGTTCATGGCAGCATCGTCAACGTTGATACCGGTGTGAAGGTCAAGTGAGGTTTCGATGCGTATCGGGGAACTGAGTCGCCGGACGGGCGTCAACGCCCATCAGTTGCGCTACTACGAGGCCCAGGGCCTGCTGGAGGCGGACCGCGGCACGAACGGATACCGCGAGTACGACGAGAGCGCGGTCCTGCGGGTGAGACAGATCCGCCACCTGCTCGGTGCCGGCTTATCGTCGGAGGACATCGCTTATTTGCTGCCCTGCGCGGTCGGAGAGGCGCCGGAGCTGCTCGGGTGTCCCGAACTGCTGACGGCGATGCGGTCGCGGCTGCGCCGGCTGGACGACCAGATGGCCGCACTCGCCCGCTCCCGGAACGCCCTCGCCGACTACATCGACGCGGCCGAGCGCATGAGCGACCGGACCTACCCGCCCTTTGACGGCGCCGCCCCTGAGCGCGTGCCCGCCTGACGAGCTCGACGCGGTCCGTGATGGGACGGCCGGGTCCGGTGCAGTGCTTCCCGGCCGGCCAGACGCGTCGTGGACCACCAGTGGGGGCCGGCCCGGTCGCGTGCCTCTTCCCACTCCCCGTCCGGGAACTGCTGCTCGGTGTAGGCGGCGATCCCGCTGCGCACCGCGCCGCATACTCACCCCATGCGTATCCGCCCCGCGACCGCCGCCGAACTCCCCGCCCTCCAGGACATCGAACGTGCCGCCGGTGCCCCCTTCCGCGGCCTCGGCATGGCGGAGATCGCCGACGACGAACCGCCCCCGCTCGACGTACTGGAGCGCCACCGCGGGGCGGGCCGCTGCTGGGTCGCGGTGGACGAGCGGGATCGCCCGGCCGCGTACCTCCTCGCCGAACCCGTGGACGGCGCCCTGCACATCGAGCAGGTCTCGGTCCACCCGCGCGCCGCGCGCCGGGGCGTGGGCCGGGAACTCCTCGCGTACGCCGCCGACCGCGCCCGCGAGCAGGGCCTGACCGCCCTGACCCTGACCACCTTCACGGAGATCCCGTGGAACGCCCCCTACTACGCCCGCCTCGGCTTCCACACCCTCGCGGAGGAGGACCTCACCCCCGGCCTGCGCGAGATCCGCGCGACGGAGGCCGAACACGGCCTGGACCGCTGGCCCCGCGTGTGCATGCGCGCACCGCTGTGACCGAAGCGCGGTAATCCGCGCGCGGTCCGGCGCGCACCGCTGCCACGATGTGTCCCATGGGCGACATCGAACCCGGCACGCTCGTCGTGCGCCGCGCCGAGCCGTCGGATCACACGGCGCTGACCGAGACCGATCCGATCGCGGCGGCGGGAGACCGGGCGCGCCGCGCCGGCATCCGGCGCTGGTGCGAGCAGGGCCTGGCACTGCTGGCCGAGGACGCGCGCGGGCCCGTCGGCTACGGCGTGCTGGAGTACACCTTCTTCGAACAGGGCTTCCTCACCCTGCTGACGGTCGCGCCCGCCGCACGCCGGCAGGGTGTGGCCACGCGGCTGCTCACGGCCGTCGAAGCCGCGTGCACCACGCCCAAGCTGTTCACCTCGACCAACGTCTCCAACCAGCCCATGCAGCAGCTGCTCCTGAGCGCCGGCTGGCAACCCGCCGGTCTGGTCCACGGCCTCGACGACGGCGACCCGGAGCTCTTCTACCTCTGCCCGCCCGCGAACCTCTCCCGCAGTTCCACCTTGCGCACCTTCCCGGACACCGTCATCGGGAAGGAGTCGAGGAGCTGAAGACCGGTCGGGATCTTGTAGTGGGCCAGGCGGTCCTGGCAGAAGGTCTGGAGTTCCTCCAGGGTGAGCGGGTCGGCGGGGTCGTGGGGGATGACGCAGGCGAGGACCTCCTCGCCGTAGCGGTCGTGCGGGACGCCCACGACCTGGACGTCCTGGATCTTGGGGTGGGCGTAGAGGAACTCCTCGATCTCGCGGGGGTAGATGTTCTCCCCGCCCCGGATGATCATGTCCTTGATGCGGCCGACGATCTCGACGTAGCCGTCCTCGCGCATCACCGCGAGGTCGCCGGTGTGCATCCAGCGGCCCGCGTCGATGGCCTCGGCGGTCTTCTCCGGCTCGTTCCAGTAGCCGAGCATCACGCTGTAGCCGCGGGTGCACAACTCGCCCGCCGCGCCCCGCGGCTGGGTCACGCCCGTCGCCGGGTCGACGATCTTCACCTCGATGTGCGGCAGCACGCGGCCGACCGTGCCGGTGCGGTGTTCCAGGTCGTCGTCGCGCCGCGTCTGCGTGGAGACGGGCGAGGTCTCCGTCATGCCGTAGCAGATGGACACCTCGGCCATGTTCATCTCGTTGACCACCCGCTTCATCACCTCCACCGGGCAGGGCGAGCCCGCCATGATGCCGGTGCGCAGGGAGGAGAGGTCGTACGAGGCGAAGCCGGGGAGGTTCAGCTCCGCGATGAACATGGTGGGAACGCCGTAGAGCGAGGTGCAGCGCTCCTGCTGGACCGCCTCCAGCGTGGCCTTCGGGTCGAAGGACGGGGCCGGAATCACCATGCAGGCGCCGTGCGAGGTGGCCGCGAGGTTGCCCATGACCATGCCGAAGCAGTGGTAGTAGGGCACCGGGATGCAGATCCGGTCCTGCTCGGTGTAGGCGATCGACTCGCCCACGAAGTAACCGTTGTTGAGGATGTTGTGGTGGGAGAGGGTGGCCCCCTTCGGGAAGCCCGTCGTGCCCGACGTGTACTGGATGTTGATCGGGTCGTCGCAGGACAGGCCGTCGTCCGTGATCCGGGCGCCGGGTGTCCCCCGCCCGAGCAGCGCGTCCCAGCTCGGGTCGCCGAAGTACACGACCTCGCGCAACTCGGCGCATCTGCCCCGCACTTGGTCGACCATCGCCCGGTAGTCGCTCGTCTTGTGGCTGAGGGAGGCGAACAGGAAGGAGATCCCGGCCTGGTTGAGGACGTACTCGACCTCGTGGGTGCGGTAGGCCGGGTTGATGTTCACCATGATCGCGCCGATGCGGGCGGTGGCGTACTGGACCAGGACCCACTCGGGACAGTTGACCGCCCAGATGCCCACCCGGTCGCCCTTGGCGACCCCGGAGGCGAGGAGGGCGGAGGCCAGTTCGTCGACGGCCGCGCCGAACCGCGCGTACGTCCAGCGCCGCCCGGACTCCACGTCGACCAGCGCCTCACGGTCCGGCCAGGTGGCCACCGCCCGGTCCAGGTTCGCCCCGACGGTGTCGCCGAGCAGAGCCGTCGCGCTGGTGCCATGACTGTACGAGTTCACCGGAAGTCCTCCTCGCGGTACTCGGCGTCCGATCCGGCCGCCGTCGCCTCGCGCAGCTCGATGCGGCGGATCTTGCCCGAGACGGTCTTGGGCAGGGCCCCGAACTCCAGGCGGCGGATGCGCTTGTAGGGGGCGAGGGCCTCACGGGAGTGCTCGAACAGCACCTTCGCCGTGTCGGGGCCCGGCTCCCAGCCCTCCGCCAGGACGACGTACGCCTTCGGCACCGCGAGCCGCAGCTCGTCCGGCGCGGGCACCACCGCCGCCTCGGCCACCGCCTCGTGCTCCAGCAGCGCGCTCTCCAGCTCGAAGGGGCTGATCTTGTAGTCGGACGCCTTGAAGACGTCGTCCGCGCGGCCGACGTAGGTGACGTAGCCGTCCTCGTCCCGTGCGCCGATGTCGCCCGTGCGGTAGTAGCCGCCGGCCATCGCCTCCGCCGTGCGGTCCGCGTCGCCGTGGTAGCCGGTCATCAGGCCGACGGGGCGGTCCGACAGGTCGAGCGCGATCTCGCCCTCGCGCGCGCCCGGCGCGCCCGAGACGGGGTCCAGCAGCTCGACGCGGTAGCCGGGGCTCGGCCGGCCCATCGAGCCGGTCTTGAGGGGCTGGCCGGGGCTGTTGGCGACCTGCACGGCCGTCTCGGTCTGGCCGAAGCCGTCCCGGATGGTGACGCCCCAGGCGCGGCGGACCTGCTCGATGACCTCCGGGTTGAGCGGCTCACCGGCGGCGACGACCTCGCGGGGCCGGGTGCGCAGCTGCGTCAGGTCGGCCTGGATGAGCATGCGCCAGACGGTGGGCGGGGCGCAGAAGGTGGTGACGCCGGCCCGGTCCATCTCGGCCATGAGACGGGCGGCGTCGAAACGCGTGTAGTTGTACAGGAAGACGGTCGCCTCGGCGTTCCAGGGGGCGAAGAGGTTGGACCAGGCGTGCTTGGCCCAGCCGGGTGAGGAGATGTTCAGATGCACGTCGCCGGGCTTGAGGCCGATCCAGTACATGGTCGACAGGTGCCCGATCGGGTACGAGGTGTGGGTGTGCTCGACGAGTTTGGGCCGGGCGGTGGTGCCCGAGGTGAAGTACAGCATCAGCGGGTCGTCGGCCCGGGTCGGGGTGTCGGGGGTGAAGCCGGCGGGGGCGCCGTAGGCGTCGTCCAGCGGCAGCCAGCCCTCGGGCACGGCTCCCGCGTCTCCCCCGCCTCCCCCTCCCCCGTCTCCCGCGGCGATGCGCGTGTAGTCGCCGGGGACCTCGGCGAACTTGCCGGTGTCCTCGGAGCGCGCGATGACGTGCCGGACCCGGCCGCGGTCGACGCGGTCGCGCAGGTCGGCGGGGCCGAGCAGCGGAGTGGCCGGGATGACCACCGCGCGCAGCTTCATCGCCGCGAGTGCGGTGATCCACAGTTCGGCCTGGTTGCCGAGCATCACGAGGATCCGGTCCTCGGCGCGCACGCCCCGGGCGCGCAGCCAGTTGGCGAACCGGTCGGAGTGTCCGGACATCTCCTGGAAGGACAGCCGTGTCTCGCGGCCGTCCTCCTCGACGATGTGCAGCGCGGTGCGGGCGTTGCCGTGCGCGATCTCGTCGAACCAGTCGAGCGCCCAGTTGAAGTAGTCGGGACGGGGCCAGCGGAAGCCCTCGTAGGCCGTGCCGTAGTCCTCGCGGTGCTCCAGCAGGAAGTCCCGCGCGCTGCGGAACGCCTCCGTCGCCGATGTCATGTGTCCTCCTTGGTACCGGACCATTGCCGGGCGGCTCCGAGCCATCGTGTAATCCGTGATGCAGGTCTCACTACCCCCGAACGGGGGGTGCGCCCGCGCAGGAGCCGTAGTGAAGGGGCGAGCAGGTGACAGCAGACGCGTCCGACGCGGTCGAGATACGCAACGCGCTGCTGCGTCTGCGGCGCGCCACCGGCCTGCCGGTCGCCTTCGGCGGCCTGATGGAGGCCGGGCAGCGGATGCGCATCAGCGAACTGAGCGGCACGGCGACGCACGCCCTGCGTTCCCTGGTGGTGACGTCGGGGAACGGGCTGGGCGGCAAGACGGTGGTGCTCGCCCGGCCGTGCGTGGTGACGGACTACTCGGTGTCGCGGCAGATCAGCCACGAGTACGACGCCCCGGTGGCGGTGGAGGGACTGCGCTCGGTGCTGGCCGTGCCGGTGATCGTGCGGCACTCGGTGCGCGGGGTGCTGTACGGGGCGCTGCGCACGGCCCTGCCGCTGGGCGGGCGCATGCTGGACGAGGCCGTGGAGGCGGCGCGGGACGTCGAGCGGGCACTGGTCGTGCGGGAGGAGGCCCGCACGCTCGCCGCGGAGGGCGGGTCCGGCGCGGGACGGGAGTTCACCGCCGGGGGCGGGCCCGGCGCGGGACGCGAGCAGGTGCGGGAGGCGCACGCGGCGCTGCGGGCGCTGGCCCCGAAGATCGCGGATCCCGGGCTGCGGGCCGAGCTGCTCGACGCGTGTGCCCTGCTCACGGCCGGCACCACACCGTCGGAGCGGGTCCGGCTCACCCCCCGCGAGGTGGACGTGCTGGCGTGTGTCGCCGCGGGGGCCACGAACGCGGTCGCGGCCGAGCGGCTGGGGGTGACGCCCGAGACGGTCAAGGGGTATCTGCGGTCGGCCATGCGGAAGCTGCGGGCCGGGACCCGGGGCGAGGCCGTGGTCGCGGCCCGCCGGGCGGGATGGTTGCCGTAGGTTTGTGATGTTTTTCCGTTGCCCCTGCCGTTCGATATGCCGACGGGTTCCCGACCGGGCGCCACCGCCGTGTTCCGCCGCTTTCCGGAGACCCATAAATTCACGCTCGGACCTGCGTTGTTATTTCCCTCACCACACCGTCCGTCCGAAATTCAAAGAGCTGTTGCCTAATATTGGCCAGGACACGCCACACGGAGGGGAGCGGTGACCGTGCCACGGGACTTCCAGGAGCCTCCCAGGAGCCGCCCCGACGTGGTCATCGGCCGGGAGGACCTGTTCACGTCGGCGCGTGAACAGCTCGGCCGAGGCGGCAGTGTGCTGCTCCACGGCCCCGCGGGAATTGGAAAGTCGACGGTCCTGCGTGCGCTGGCCGCCGATTACGCCGGTGCGGCCCGGACCGTGTTGCGCTGCTCGGCCACCGAGTCCGAATCCCACCTGCCGTTCCTGGCGCTGGCCGATCTGTTCGGACTGGTGCTGGACGACGTCTCCGGTGCGCTGCCCGCCGCGCAGCGCACCGCGCTGGAGTCCGCGCTCACCGGGCGCGGCGAATCCACCCTCCAGAGCGACGGACTCGCGCTGCGCCTCGCCGTGCTGTCGGCGCTGCGCGCGCTGGCCGCCAAGGGCCCGGTGCTGGTCGTCGCCGACGATCTGCAGTGGCTGGACGCGGCCAGCGCCGAACTGCTCGGTTTCGCCGCGCGCCGGCTGGGCGACACGCCCGTGCAGATGCTGTGCGCGGTGCGGACCGAGGGCCAGGAGTACGACCGGCATCTACGCGCGTCTCCGCCCGACACGCTCGCCGTCCGGCTCGGCCCGCTGTCCCGCACGCAGGTCTCGACGCTGCTCGACCACCGCGGCTACACCCCCCTGTCCCGCTCCACGATCCGCGACATCCACCGCACCAGCGGCGGCAACCCCCTCTTCGCGCTGGAACTGGGCCGTGCCCTCGCCGAGAGCCCGACCCGGCCCCGGCCCGGCGAGCCGCTGCCCGTGCCCACCTCGCTGCGGGCGCTGGTGCTGAGCCGGCTGGAGATGCTGTCCGACGAGGCGCGCCGCACCCTGCTCGTGGCCAGCGCCGGTGCCCGCCCCACGCTGGCGCTGCTGCACGCGGCCGGCCGGGAGCACGCCGAGGCCGAGACCGCCCAGGCCGCGGCGCTGGGACTGCTGGCGACCGAGGGGGAGGGTCCCGCCGTACGGTTCGCGCATCCGCTGATCTCGGCCGCGCTGTACGCGGAGGCCCCGGCGCGCGAGCGGCGGGCCGTGCACGCCGCGCTGTCCACGGCGGCCTCCGATCCGATCGAGCGGGCCCGGCATCTGGCCCTGGCGACCACGGGCACCGACCCGGAGGTGGCGGCCCGGCTCGCCGAGGCCGCCGCGCTGGCCCGGGACCGCGGGGCCCCGTCGGTGGCCGCCTCGCTCGGTCTGCTCGCGGCCCGGCACACCCCGGCGGACAGTGCGCCCGGCCCGGACGAGCGGCGGCTCCAGGCCGCGGAGGACGCGATCACCGCCGGCGAGGCCGACCTCGCCCGGGACATCGCCCGGGACGTGCTGACCCGGGCCAGCGTGCCCGCGGAGCGCGTGCGGGCCTGGATGGTGGTCATCGAGGCGGCCGGGCAGGCGCTCGGCGACGTCGACGCCGTCTTCCCGCAGGCCCTGGCGGACGCCGGCGACGACCCGCGGCTGCTCGCCCTGGTCCACTACCAGCTGGCCTGGCGCGGCCTGGTCGTCGAGGGCGACTTCGCCGAGGCCCGGCAGGAGGCCGCGCACGCGGCGGAGCTCGCCGCCCGCGGCCAGGACCGGCGCACCGAGCTGATGGCGCTGTCCTTCCAGGCCTCCACCGAGACCCTGATGGGCCACCCGGACGCGCCCGCGACCGTCAAGCGGGCGCTGAAGGAGCCTCAGGACCCGTACGTGGCCTGCCATCACAACGGCGCCGGCTCGGCCCGGTTCCGCTGGCTGATCATGAGCGACCAGCTGCCCGAGGCGCGGGCGACCATCACCGCGCTGCTGCGCGAGGTGCGCAGGCGCGGCATGGTCGAGAGCGAGGTGCACTTCCTGCGCTTCCTCGCCGACACGGAACTGCGCTCCGGGCACTGCGGCCGGGCCCTGGACCTGGCCCGCGAGAGCCTGCGGCTCGCCCGGGACGCCGGGATCGGCGAGGGCGCCTCCGCCATGCTCGCCTCCCTCGCGGAGGCCTCCGGCGGGGACGTCGACCGGGCGCTGGCCCTCGCCCGTGAGGCGGCCGACCACGCCGAGGTCGACGGCGACCAGATGTATCTGTCCCGGGCGCTGGCGGCGCTGGGCTACGCCCAGTCGGTGGCCGGGGACCCGGCGGGCGCGGTCCGTTCGCTGCGCCGGGTGCGCGAGCTGGAGCAGGGCCTCGGCATCAACGACCCGGCGCGCGGCCGCTGGCACGGCGACCTCGCCGAGGCCCTGGTCCGCGTCGGCGAACCGGGCGAGGCCCAGGACGTCATCGACACGGCACGGGTGCACGCGCGGCGGCTGGGCCGGGAGAGCGTGCTGGCCGTCCTCGACCGGGCCGAGGCGCTGGTGCGGGCGGCCCGCGGTGAGCACGAGGCCGCCCTGGTCCGGCTGACGTCCGTCCAGGACCGGCTCGGCAGGCTGGGCTACGGCCTGGAGGAGGCCCGGGCCGCCTTCGCACTGGCCCGGCTGCGCGCCCAGACCGCCGCTTTCCCCCGCGGCGGCGGCACTCCCCTGCCGGGGCCGGCGTCGTACGACGAGGCCGCCCGGCTGTTCCGGCGCTGCCGTGCGCTGCCCTGGCTGCGGCAGGTCGACGCGGCCGCCGCTGCCGGTCCCGCGGCGGTGGAGCCGGCCTCCGCCGCACCGCCCGTCGCGCTCGACGCGCTGGAGGGCCTCGCGGCGATGGAGCGTCAGGTCGCCTCGCTGGTGATGGAGGGCGCGACCAACCGGGAGATCGCGGCCCGGCTGTTCATCAGCGTCAAGACCGTCGAGGCGACCCTGACCCGGGTCTACCGGAAGCTGGGGATCCGTTCCCGGGTGGACATCGTCCGGCTGGCGGCGGGCCGGCGCACGACCTGACCCACGCGCGCCCACCAGGCCCGTTCGGCCCGACCGAGGGTTTTCCCTGCCCAACTCCCTTAGGGGGTTCCCTCATTGGGAGCCCGCCGTGGTGGGCTCTAGCTTTGTCGCGTGCCGCTCGCCGGGCACACGGAGATCCGAACAACGGCGTCAGGGTCACCGTGCACCACCACCCGCGCGACCCCCCACCGGCAACTCCCCGAGGAGACGCATGTTCGGGTTCGACCGTGTCAGGAAAGCCGCCGCCGTCGCCACAGCGACCGCTGCCGCCGCCGCCACCGCGCTGCTCGCCGCTCCCTCCGCCGTCGCCGCGCCCCAGCCGATCGTCGGCGGCACCACGACCACGACGACCGCCTACCCGTTCGTCATGCAGATCACGGACGCCTCGCAGAGCCAGTTCTGCGGCGGCACGCTCGTCTCGCCCACCAAGGTCGTCACCGCCGCCCACTGCATGGTGGGTGAGACCACCAGCAGCGTGCGCGTCGTCGGCGGCCGCACCTACCGCAACGGAACGAACGGCACGGTCAGCAGAGTCAGCAAGATCTGGATCCACCCGAACTACACCAGCGTCACCGACGGCGAGGACGTGGCCGTGCTGACGCTGTCGACGTCGATGCCGTACACGCCGGCGAAGTACGTCTCCTCCTCGCAGACTTCGGTGTACGCGGCCGGCGCCACCGCCCGCATCCTCGGCTGGGGCACCACCTCCTCGAACGGCAGCGCCTCCAACCAGCTGCGCACCGCGACCGTACCGACCGTGTCCGACTCCAGTTGCGCGAGCTCCTACGGCTCCGACTTCCTGAAGAGCGACATGGTGTGCGCCGGGAAGACCTCCGGCGGCGTGGACACCTGCCAGGGCGACAGCGGCGGCCCCCTGCTCATCGGGGGCGTCCTGGCAGGCATCACCTCCTGGGGCGAGGGCTGCGCCCAGGCCGGTTACCCGGGTGTCTACACCCGGCTGACCACCTTCTCCAACCTGGTCACGACGCAGATCAACTCGTAACCGGGCAAAGTTCCTGAGTACCCCTCAGGTGACAGACCAGGGGGCGTTGCGGGCCTCCACGAGCGGCCCGCAACGCCCCCTCTCCATGCGCGGGGCCGGGCCGCCGTCACGCGTCGCGTACGACGCCGTAGCGGATGTCGTACGACGTCTCCGGGTGCATCACCCGCAGCATCCGCTCCCCCTCGGCGGTGACCTCCTCCCGCTGGGCCCTGGTGAGGCGGCCGAAGGGCTCGATGACGAGCGCGTGTTCCTCCAGGCGCCACAGGCCCGCGAGGAATCCGTCGACGAGAAGGGTGCGGTGGGCGATGTTGCCCTGCCAGGCGCGGCCCCGGTACTCGGGCGGGACGACGCGGGTGCGGTCGGCGTGGGAGAGCAGCAGGTTGTCGAACTCGGGCAGGAAGCGCGGCGGGGCCGGGGTGTCCGGGTCGGGGCGGGGGGCGTCCGGCAGGTCGAAGAGCTCGACGCCGCTCTCGTCCCGGAAGGTGACCAGTCGCGGGCGGAGACGTTCGAAGGCGTCGCGCAGGCGGGTCAGTCCGGCCCAGGTCTGCATGTCCCGCACGGAGGCCGGGCCGAAGGCGGCGAGGTAGCGCAGCACGACCGCGTCGGGCGTGGCGGCCGGTCCGGCGGGACGGCCCAGCCAGTGCTCGGCGGTGGTCAGAGCCACCTGTCCGCTCCGGCCCCACAGGCCGCGCGGAGTCACCTGCACGAGCGGCAGCCGGCACCGGGCGGCTACGGACAGGGCCTGCGGGTCGGCGTCCGGCCATTCCTGGAGCAGGGCCTCGCGCAGCTGCTTCATGGTGCGGGGCTCGGTCTCGACGAGCTCGCGGGCGAGGGCGGCGAGCCGGTCCAGGTCGACACCGGCGAGTCCCTTGCGGAACTGCGTCAGCTCCCGGTCCCGGGCGGGCTGCACCAGCGGACGCAGCGTGAGGCAGTCGTCCGCGGTGTGGGTGTGGATGGTGGAGCGCATCGTGACGATCCGGACGACCTCGCGGTCGGCCATCAGCCGGGACAGCGCCTCGGGGGTGAAACCGTCGAGGCGGGCGGCGAGCGCGTAGTACGGGGGCTTGACGTTCTGCGCCTGGAGACCGACCAGGTGCTCGACGGCCGCGGCGGCGGAGACCCGGGCCGGCCGCAGGAGCAACTGGCGGTCGAGGGTGGCGCGGTTGAGGGCCCGGGTACCGAGGAGGGGTGCCGTGACGCTCCGCTTGGTGTTCGTCATACGGGCACGGTAGCGGGAGTTGCGGACAGGTTCTGTCCGCAACGGACGGGACTGCCGGAGCCGGCGGTATTCCGGGCGCGGCGGGGTAATGGGAGGTCGATCAGCCCCCAGTTGAGAAGGAGCCGAGGATGACCGACGACGCCTACCTGTTCCTGCTTGACGACGCGTCCGCGCGGCTCGGCGTGGCCCCCGCCGCCGTCGGGGAGCTCGCCTGCATGGAGACTCCCGCGGTGCGCGCGTGGCTGGACGCTCAGGGAAGCACGCCGGCCTCCCCGCACCTGCGCCTGCTGCCGCCGGAGGAGACGGCGGCCATCCCCGAGGGAGCGGAACGGCTGCCCGTCCCGCTGAGCGAGGAGGAACTGAGCCGGGTCCGCCCCCGGATGGCACCGGAGCCGCTCGCCCGGATCGAGGAGGAACTGCTCGCCTACCGCGACTGCGCGGACGGGCGGGACGGCCTGATCGGACGCGCGCTGGCCGCCGGCGTGCCACCGCACCGCATCGCCGAACTGACCGGGGTGGACCCCGCGACGGTGACCGACGCGGCGAGCCGCTGAGGACGCCGCGGCTGCTCGGCCGGCGTCCGGGCTCACGCGCCGGGTCCCGGGTCCGGCTGGACGGCTGACTCGATGCCGGCGCGGGCCGCCTCCAGCTGGGCGGCGAACGCGATGCCGAGGAAGAGCGCGACCGCGGTGAGGTTGGCCCACAGCAGCAGGGCGATGAAGGCGGTGAGCGGCCCGTACACGGCGCCGAAGGCACCGCTCTCCTCGACGTACAGCGCGAGCAGCCAGGTGGCCGACACCCACAGCAGCAGATGCACGGCCGAGCCGAAGGCGAGCCAGGTGTAGCCGGGCTGGACGCGGCGGGGCGACCAGCGGAAGATCACGGCAGAGGCCACCCAGGCCAGCGCGAGCCCCACGGGGATGTCGAGCGCGCCCCACCACCGCGACCCGCTGTCCTCCCAGCCGGCCGAGTCCGCCACGGCGTCGACCACGGCCTCGCCGGCGACGAGCACGACGAACCCCAGCACCAGGGGCAGACCGGCGGCGAGCGCGAGAACGATCGCCCGCCCGTACTTGCGCGGGAAGGGCCGGTCGCGCTCGATGCCGTAGATGCGGTTGGCGCCGCGCTCGATCTGGCCCATGGCCGAGGCGAGGTTCAGCAGCGCGAAGCCCAGACCGAGCCACAGGGCGAGCGTGCCCCAGACATCGCCGTGCGCGGTGCGGCGTGTCCCTTCGAAGGCGTCCTCGACGATCTGCGCGCTGGCCCCCGGCACGATCCGGCCGAGCGTGAGCTCGATGACCCGGCCCACGCCCTCCGTGTGCACCGACGTGGCAAGACCGACGAGTGCCACGGTGCACGGGACCAGCCCGAGCACGACCTGGAAGGCGAGGGCCCGCGCGTTGGTGAAGCCGTCCGCGTACCGGAACCGTGCGAAGGCGTCGGCCAGCAGCCGCAGCCCTCCGTAGTGGCGCAGGGCGGTGAACGCCTCGTCTCCGGAGAGCTCGTCTCCGATCATGTCCCGGGTCTGCGGGACGTGGACGGCGGTACCCATGGCGTGCACGCTCCTTGTCGTGAGGCGGCTCCCTGGCGGAGGCTGCTCCCTGTCCGGTCCGGTTGCCTTGTGTACGTCTCCCCTCAGGGGAGATCGGGATCACAGAAACGGCGAGGGAAAGGTCACAGCCTCGTCCACTGCTGCTCCTCTGTGTCCGTGTCCTAGCATCCGAGCATGACGGTCCTGCCTGACGACGGGCTCGAGCTGGCCGGCGACTTCCCTGATGTGCCCCATGAGCAGTGGCAGCGCCTTGTGGCGGGTGTGCTGCGCAAGTCGGGCAAGGAAGTGGAGGGCGCCGAGGCCGAGGAAGCCCTGTCCACCGCGCTGGAGGACGGGTTGCGCACCCGGCCTCTCTACACCGCGCACGACACCGCGCCCGAGCCGGGCCTGCCCGGATTCGCTCCCTTCGTGCGGGGCGGCCGGGCCGAGGGGAACACGCTCGGCGGCTGGGACGTACGGCAGCGGCACACGGTGGCCGACGGCGGCGCGGTGCTCGCGGATCTGGAGAACGGCGTCACGTCCCTGTGGCTGGCCGTGGGTGAGGGCGGCATCCCGGTGCCGGAGCTCGGCCGGGTCCTCGACGGTGTCCACCTCGACCTCGCCCCCGTCGTCCTCGACGCGGGGCGTGAGACCGAGCCCGCCGCGCGGGAGTTGCTGCGGCTGTACGAGGAGCGCGGTGTCGCCCGGGAGGCGGCGCGCGGCAATCTGGGCGCCGACCCGCTGGGCCAGGAGGCCCGGAGCGGGCAGCAGGGCGACGTCGCTCCGGCGGCGGAGCTCGCGCGGCTGTGTGCCGAGGAGTACCCGGGGCTGCGGGCCCTGACCGTGGACGCGCTGCCGTACCACGAGGCCGGCGGCTCGGCCGCCCAGGAGCTGGGCTGCTCGCTGGCCACGGGAGTCGCGTATCTGCGGCACCTCACCGAGGCCGGGCTGAGCGTCGAACAGGCCTGTGCGCAACTGGAGTTCCGGTACACGGCGACCGCCGACCAGTTCCTGACGATCGCCAAGCTGCGGGCCGCGCGCCGGCTGTGGGCGCGGGTCGCCGAGGTCTGCGGGGCGCCGCGCGCGGGGGCACAGCTCCAGCACGTCGTGACGTCCCCGGTGATGATGACGCGCCGCGACCCGTGGGTGAACATGCTGCGCACCACCATCGCCACACTGGCCGCCGGGGCGGGCGGGGCCGACTCGGTCACCGTGCTGCCCTTCGACCACGCCCTCGGCCTGCCGGACGCGTTCGCGCGCCGCATCGCCCGCAACACCTCCACCATCCTCATCGAGGAGTCGCACCTCGCCCGGGTGATCGACCCGGCGGGCGGCTCCTGGTACGTGGAGCGCCTCACCGACGAACTCGCCCACGCGGGCTGGGAGTTCTTCCGGCGGATCGAGCGGCTGGGCGGCCAGGCGGCGGCCCTGCGGTCGGGGGACCTCGCGCAGGACCTGGCCGAGACGTGGCAGGCCCGCCGTAAGAAGCTTGCGAAGCGGCGCGAACCCGTCACGGGCGTCAGCGAGTTCCCGCACCTCGCGGAGAAGCCGGTGGTCCGCGAGAGCGCGCCCGAGCCGCCGTCCGGCGGGCTGCCGCGGGTGCGCCGCGACGAGGAGTTCGAGGCGCTGCGCGCCCGCTCCGACGCCCATCTCGCCGCGACCGGCTCGCGGCCCCGGATCTTCCTCGCCGCGATCGGCCCGGCCGCCGCGCACACCGCGCGCCTCACCTTCGCCTCGAACCTCTTCCAGGCGGGCGGCATCGAGCCCGTCACGGACGGCACGTTCGAGGACAGCGGCGCGACGGAGGCCGTGCTGTGCTCCAGTGACGCGCTGTACGAGGAGAAGGCTTCGGAGGTGGCCGCCGAACTGCGGTCGGCCGGCGCCTCGCACGTGTTCCTCGCGGGCCGTCCCGGGCAGTACGCCGGTGTCGACGCGTACGTCTTCGCGGGCTGCGATGCCGTGGCCGTGCTCTCCGCGACCCTCGACCGCATGGGAGTGTCCTGATGACCGCCCCCTCCGACCGTTCCGTCCCCGACTTCTCCGGGATCGAGCTGGGGACCCCGTCCTCGGACGGCGGCCCCGACGAGTGGCGTACGGCGGTCAAGAACGCCTCCGGCGGTGACGACCTGCTGTGGGAGACCCCGGAGGGCATCGCGGTCAAGCCGCTGTACACCGGGCGTGACCTGGAGGGCCTGGACTTCCTGGAGACGTATCCGGGCGCGGCACCGTATCTGCGCGGCCCGTACCCGACGATGTACGTCAACCAGCCCTGGACGATCCGCCAGTACGCCGGTTTCTCCACGGCCGAGGAGTCCAACGCCTTCTACCGGCGCAACCTCGCGGCCGGGCAGAAGGGCCTGTCGGTCGCCTTCGACCTGCCCACGCACCGGGGCTACGACAGCGACCATCCGCGCGTGACCGGTGACGTCGGCATGGCGGGCGTGGCGATCGACTCGATCTACGACATGCGGCAGCTGTTCGACGGGATCCCGCTGGACAAGATGACGGTGTCGATGACGATGAACGGCGCCGTGCTGCCGGTGCTGGCGCTGTACATCGTCGCCGCGGAGGAGCAGGGCGTACCGGCGGAGAAGCTGGCGGGGACCATCCAGAACGACATCCTCAAGGAGTTCATGGTCCGCAACACCTACATCTATCCGCCGAAGCCGTCGATGCGGATCATCTCCGACATCTTCGCCTTCACCTCGCAGCGGATGCCGCGCTACAACTCCATCTCCATCTCCGGCTACCACATCCAGGAGGCGGGCGCGACGGCCGACCTGGAGCTGGCGTACACGCTCGCGGACGGCGTGGAGTACATCCGGGCGGGCCGTGAGGCCGGTCTGGACGTGGACGCGTTCGCGCCCCGGCTGTCGTTCTTCTGGGCGATCGGCATGAACTTCTTCATGGAGGTCGCCAAGCTGCGGGCGGCGCGGCTGCTGTGGGCGAAGCTGGTGAAGCAGTTCGACCCGCAGAACGCCAAGTCCCTGTCCCTGCGCACCCATTCGCAGACCTCCGGCTGGTCGCTGACCGCGCAGGACGTGTTCAACAACGTGACGCGCACCTGCGTGGAGGCCATGGCGGCCACCCAGGGCCACACCCAGTCGCTGCACACCAACGCCCTCGACGAGGCGCTGGCCCTGCCCACCGACTTCTCGGCGCGCATCGCCCGCAACACGCAGCTGCTGCTCCAGCAGGAGTCCGGCACGACCCGCGTGATCGACCCGTGGGGCGGCAGCGCGTACGTGGAAAAGCTGACGTACGACCTCGCCCGGCGGGCCTGGCAGCACATCCAGGAGGTCGAGGCCGCGGGCGGCATGGCCAAGGCCATCGACGCGGGCATTCCCAAGCTGCGCATCGAGGAGGCCGCGGCCCGCACCCAGGCCCGGATCGACTCCGGGCGGCAGCCGGTCATCGGCGTCAACAAGTACCGCGTCGAGACCGACGAGCAGATCGACGTCCTGAAGGTCGACAACTCCTCGGTGCGGACGCAGCAGATCGAGAAGCTGCGGCGGCTGCGCGCGGAGCGGGACGAGACGGCGTGCCAGGACGCGCTGGACGCGCTGACCCGGGCCGCCGGCGGCGAGGGCAACCTGCTGGAGCTGGCGGTGCGCGCGGCCCGCGCGAAGGCGACCGTCGGGGAGATCTCCGACGCCCTGGAGAAGGTGTACGGCCGGCACGCGAGCCAGATCCGTACGATCTCCGGCGTGTACCGCAACGAAGCAGGGGAGTCCCCGTCCGTGGACCGCACCCGAGCCCTGGTCTCCGACTTCGAGGAGGCCGAGGGCCGCCGCCCGCGCATCCTGGTCGCGAAGATGGGCCAGGACGGCCACGACCGCGGCCAGAAGGTGATCGCGACCGCCTTCGCCGACCTCGGCTTCGACGTGGACGTCGGCCCGCTGTTCCAGACCCCGGCCGAGGTGGCCCGGCAGGCCGTCGAGGCGGACGTGCACATCGTCGGCGTCTCGTCGCTGGCGGCCGGTCACCTCACGCTCGTCCCGGCGCTGCGCGAGGCGCTGGCCGAGGAGGGGCGTGAGGACATCATGGTCGTGGTCGGCGGTGTGATCCCGCCACAGGACGTGCCGACACTGCTGGAGATGGGCGCGGCGGCGGTCTTCCCGCCCGGGACGGTGATCCCGGACGCGGCGTACGACCTGGTGAAGCGGCTGTCGGACGGACTCGGGCACGACCTGTGATCGATGTCGACGCGTATGTGAAGGGCGTACTCGACGGGAAGCGGGCGATCGTCGCCCGGGCCATCACGCTCGTCGAGTCGACCCGCCCCCAGCACCGGGTACTGGCCCAGGAGTTGCTGACCGCGCTGCTGCCGCACAGCGGCCGGGCCCGGCGGATCGGGGTCAGCGGGGTGCCGGGCGTGGGCAAGTCGACGTTCATCGACGCGTTCGGCTCGATGCTGACGGGGCTCGGGCACCGGGTGGCGGTGCTCGCCGTCGACCCGTCCTCCAGCCGTACCGGCGGCTCGATCCTCGGCGACAAGACGCGCATGGAACGGCTGGCCGTGGACCCGGCGGCGTTCGTCCGCCCCTCCCCCACCGCGGGCACGCTGGGCGGGGTCGCCAAGGCCACGCGTGAGTCGATCGTGGTGATGGAGGCAGCGGGCTATGACGTGGTCCTGGTGGAGACGGTCGGCGTCGGGCAGTCCGAGACCGCGGTCGCGAACATGGTCGACTCCTTCCTGCTGCTCACCCTCGCCCGCACGGGCGACCAGCTCCAGGGCATCAAGAAGGGCGTCCTGGAACTGGCCGACGTGATCGCCGTGAACAAGGCGGACGGGCCGCACGAGCGCGACGCCCGTGCCGCCGCGAGGGAGCTGGCGGGCGCGCTGCGGCTGATGCACGGCAAGGACGCGTTCTGGACGCCGCCGGTGCTGCACTGCAGCGCCCGCGAGTCGTCCGGCCTGGACACGGTGTGGGAGCGCCTGGAGCAGCACCGCACCCTGCTGGACTCCACGGGCCGCCTGACCGCCAAGCGCCGCGACCAGCAGGTCGACTGGACCTGGAGCATGGTCCGCGACGAACTCCTCGGCCGGCTGCAGGCCGACCCGGCGGTACGGGCTCTGGCGCCCGTGCTGGAGCAGCGGGTCCGGGAGGGTGAGCTCACCCCGACGCTGGCCGCCGAGCGGATCCTCGGCGCGCTCGGCGGTGGCTCCGAGGCGGGTTCCTAGACCGGAAACAACCGGAACGGCGATTTCGCATACCCGGCTTGCATGACTATGCAAAGTGATACATACTCTTTCTATGTCCAAGGTCCTCACCTCCCTGCCCGCCGGCGAGCGCGTCGGCATCGCCTTCTCGGGCGGTCTCGACACCTCCGTCGCGGTCGCGTGGATGCGCGACAAGGGCGCCGTCCCGTGCACCTACACCGCCGACATCGGCCAGTACGACGAGCCCGACATCGCGTCGGTGCCCGGCCGTGCGAAGACCTACGGGGCCGAGATCGCGCGTCTGGTCGACTGCCGTGCCGCGCTGGTCGAGGAGGGCCTGGCGGCGCTGACCTGCGGCGCGTTCCACATCCGCTCGGGCGGGCGGGCGTACTTCAACACCACGCCGCTCGGCCGTGCCGTCACGGGCACGCTGCTGGTGCGCGCGATGCTCGAGGACGACGTCCAGATCTGGGGCGACGGCTCGACCTTCAAGGGCAACGACATCGAGCGGTTCTACCGCTACGGCCTGCTCGCCAACCCGCACCTCAGGATCTACAAGCCCTGGCTGGACGCGGCGTTCGTGACCGAGCTCGGCGGCCGCAAGGAGATGTCGGAGTGGCTCGTCGCGCACGGGCTGCCCTACCGCGACAGCACGGAGAAGGCGTACTCCACCGACGCCAACATCTGGGGCGCCACGCACGAGGCGAAGACCCTGGAGCACCTGGACACCGGCGTCGAGACCGTCGAGCCGATCATGGGCGTGAGGTTCTGGGACCCCGAGGTCGACATCGCCACCGAGGACGTGACGATCGGCTTCGAGCAGGGCCGCCCCGTGACGATCAACGGCAAGGAGTTCTCCTCCCCCGTCGACCTGGTCATGGAGGCCAACGCCATCGGCGGCCGGCACGGCCTGGGCATGTCGGACCAGATCGAGAACCGGATCATCGAGGCCAAGAGCCGCGGCATCTACGAGGCCCCGGGCATGGCCCTGCTGCACGCCGCGTACGAGCGTCTGGTCAACGCGATCCACAACGAGGACACCCTCGCCCAGTACCACACCGAGGGACGGCGGCTCGGCCGGCTGATGTACGAGGGCCGCTGGCTGGACCCGCAGGCGCTGATGATCCGCGAGTCGCTCCAGCGGTGGGTCGGCGCGGCCGTCACCGGCGAGGTGACGCTGCGGCTGCGGCGCGGTGAGGACTACTCGATCCTCGACACGACCGGCCCGGCGTTCAGCTACCACCCGGACAAGCTGTCCATGGAGCGCACCGAGGACTCCGCGTTCGGCCCGGTGGACCGGATCGGTCAGCTCACCATGCGCAACCTGGACATCGCCGACTCCCGCGCCAAGCTGGAGCAGTACGCCGGCATCGGGCTGATCGGCACCGGCAGCCCGACCATCGGCGCCTCCCAGGCGGCCGCGACCGGGCTGATCGGCACCATGCCGGAGCTGCCGCAGGGCGGCGCCGAGGCCATCGCCTCCCGGGGCGCGGTCTCCGAGGAGGACGCGTGGCTGGACCGCGCCGCGATGGACTCCGGCACGGACTGAGCCCACGAAGGGATCCGAAAGGCCGGCTCGACGGTGTCGAGCCGGCCTTCGCGTTCGGATCCCCGGTGGGTCAGCGGGACGTGCCCGCCATCTCCCGGACCGGTGCGTCCAGGGCGTCGAGGCTGCGCAGGATGTCCTCCACGCGCTGCTTGGCGTCGCCGAAGAGCATCTGGCTGTTCTCCCGGAAGAACAGCGGGTTCTGCACACCCGCGTACCCGGCGGCCATCGACCGCTTGAAGACGACGACGTTGGCCGCCTCCCACACGTGCAGCACCGGCATGCCGGCGATGGGGCTGGCCGGGTTGTCGGTGGCGGCCGGGTTGACCGTGTCGTTGGCGCCGATGACCAGGACGACCGAGGTGTCGGCGAAGTCGTCGTTGATCTCGTCCATCTCCAGGACGATGTCGTAGGGCACGTTCGCCTCGGCGAGCAGCACGTTCATGTGCCCGGGCAGCCGGCCGGCCACGGGGTGGATGCCGAAGCGCACCTCGACGCCCCGCTCGCGCAGCTTGCGCGCCAGTTCGGCGACCGGGTACTGGGCCTGGGCGACCGCCATGCCGTAGCCGGGCGTGATGATCACCGAGGAGGCGTCCCGCAGGAGTTCCGCGGTCTCCTCCGCGCTGATCTCCCGGTGCTCCCCGTGCTCGCCGTCGTCGGCAGCCGCCGCCGGCGTGCCGAAGCCGCCCGCGATCACCGAGAGGAAGGAGCGGTTCATCGCCTTGCACATGATGTACGACAGGTAGGCACCGGAGGAGCCGACCAGCGCGCCCGTGACGATCAGCAGGTTGTTGGCGAGCAGGAAGCCCGAGGCGGCGGCGGCCCAGCCGGAGTAGCTGTTGAGCATGGAGACGACCACCGGCATGTCACCGCCGCCGATGGAGGCGACCAGGTGCGCGCCCAGGGCGAGGGCGATGACGGTGACCGCGATGAGGAGACCCATGTTCGGACGGGCGACGAACGCGACGGTGAGCGCGACGAAGGCGACCAGGGCACCGATGTTCAGGACGTGCTTGCCGGGCAGCGTGAGCGGGCGCGAGTTGATGCGCGCCGAGAGCTTCAGGTACGCGACGACGGAACCCGTGAACGTGACGGCGCCGATGAACACGCCGATGAACACCTCGGCGTGGTGGATGCCGAGCAGCGAACCGGTGAGCTCGGCGTCGACGTCGAGGTAGCCGTTCCAGCCGACGAACGCGGCGGCGAGGCCGACGAGGCTGTGCATGATGGCGATCAGCTCGGGCATGCCGGTCATCTCGACCACCCGCGCCCGCCACAGTCCGATGCCCGCGCCGATGGCGGTGGCGACGGCGATCAGCACGAGACCGGTGGCGGTGATGTCCTCCGACGCGAGGCCGACGGTGGCGGCCAGCGCGACGACCATGCCCGCGATGCCCCAGACGACTCCCGAGCGGGAGGTCCGGTGCTGCGAGAGCCCGGCGAGGCTGAGGATGAACAGCAGCGCGGCGACGACGTAGGCGGCTTCTGAGGCCGTGACTGTGGTCATCCGTGATCAGCCCTTCGAGAACATGCCGAGCATCCGGCGGGTGACGGCGAATCCGCCGAAGATGTTGATGCTCGCCAGCAGGATCGCGGCGAACGACAGCACGGTGACGGCGGTGTTCCCGTGCCCGATCTGGAGCAGCGCGCCGACCACGACGATCCCGGAGATGGCGTTGGTGACCGACATCAGCGGGGTGTGCAGGGCGTGGTGCACGTTGCCGATGACGTAGAAGCCGATGACGATCGCCAGCACGAACACCGTGAAGTGGCCGATGAGTTCGCTCGGCGAGAAGGCCGTCACCGCGAACAGCGCGAGCGCCCCGGCGGCGACGAGGGCGTACGAGGACCAAGCCGGGCGGGAGGGCTTCGCCGGTGCCTCGGAGGGGGTCGGTTCCGGCTCCTTCACCCCGCCCGGGGCAGGTGCGGCGGACACCTGGACCGGGGGCGGCGGCCAGGTCTTCTCGCCGTCGCGGACCACGGTCATCGACCGCTGCACCACGTCGTCGAAGTCCAGGACGAGCCGGCCGTCCTTGCCCGGGGTCAGCAGCTTCATCAGGTTGACGACGTTGGTGCCGTACAGCTGCGAGGCCTGGGCCGGGAGCCTGCCGGGCAGGTCGGTGTAACCGATGATCGTCACGTCGTTGTCGGTGACGACGGCCTTCCCGGCGACCGTGCCCTCGACGTTGCCGCCCTGGGCCGCCGCCATGTCGACGATCACGCTGCCGGACTTCATCCGCGCCACGTCCTCGGCGGTGATCAGCCTCGGCGCGGGGCGGCCCGGGATGAGCGCGGTGGTGATGATGATGTCGACGTCGGCGGCCTGCTCGGCGTACAGCTGCGCGGCGAGCCGGTCGTAGTCCTCCGAGGTGGCCCTCGCGTAGCCGTCGGTGCTCACCTCCTGCTCGACGCCCACCGTCAGGAACTCACCGCCCAGCGAGCGGACCTGCTCGGCCACCTCGGGCCGGGGGTCGGTGGCGCGGACCACGGCGCCGAGGCTGCGGGCCGCTCCGATCGCGGCGAGCCCGGCCACCCCGGCCCCGGCCACGAGCACCTTGGCGGGCGGCACCTTGCCGGCGGCGGTCACCTGGCCGGTGAAGAACCGGCCGAAGGCGTGCGCGGCCTCGACCACGGCCCGGTACCCGGCGATGTTCGCCATCGAGCTGAGCACGTCCAGGGACTGGGCGCGCGAGATGCGCGGCACGGCGTCCATGGCGAGCACGGTGATCGGCCGCCGCGCCAGCTCGTCGACCAGTTCCGGGTGCAGCGCGGGGCCGATGAGGGCGATCAGCGTCGCCCCGTCCCGCAGCCGGCCGATCTCCTCGCTGGAGGGGCCGTTCACCTTGAGCACGATCTCCGCCTGCCACGGGTCGCCGAGCCGCGCTCCGGCCTCCTCGTAGGCCGCGTCGGAGAAGCGGGACGAGGCTCCCGCCCCCGGTTCGACCACCACCTCGTAGCCGAGCGCGGCAAGTCTTCCCACGGTGGCCGGCGTCGCCGCCACCCTGGTCTCGCCCGCAGTGGACTCGGCGGGTATGCCGATCCGCTGGGGTTCCGGTTCCGCTGGGACCATCGTCTGCCTCTCCGTCGTTGGGGTGCCTGTCCTCCTTGGTGCCCGCATCCTGCACCCTCGACGCCGCATAGGCGGCGGGCCGTGGTCACATGGCCGACGAGGTCGTCCTCACATCACCGAGGGGTTGCCGTGAGGCGCATTCAGGGGTAGCGGTGTGTGTCCAGTGGGGCGGAAGGTTCTTCTGATGCGTCACGGCGGCGCCGGGCGCAGACTGAACCCGTGAGCAGCACGCGCCCGGGGCACGGCGGGACCGCGGCACGGCTTCGTCCTCGCGCCACCTCCCGCGGCATGCCCGCCGGCGACGCGGACGCCGTGGCCCGGGACATCACCGAGTCGGTCACGGGCAACGGCGACTCCCGGCCGCCCACCGGCACCGGCCCCGCCGCCGAGGCGACACGGGACGCCATGGGTGCCGTCCGCATGGACTTCGCCGAGGCCAACCAGTGGGTGTTCCACGGCATGGCCATCGCCCTGGGCATCGGCTTCCTGTGCGCCCTGCGCCACCCGGGCGGCCGGGTGTCCACGACGGCGGCGGAGCAGGGCGAGCCGGTCGGGCAGACACGCTGACCGCCCGTACGGCGCACTCGTCAGGTGAACAGGTCGGTCGTGCGCCTCTGGATCTCCTGCGGGGTCAGCTCCTCGATCGTCTGGGAGATCATCCAGAGATGGCCGAACGGATCGGCGAGACGGCCGCCGCGCTGCCCGTAGTGCTGGTCGGCGACCGGATACACCACGCTCGCCCCGCCCCGCAGCATGGCCTCGGCCACGGCGTCGGCGTCGGACACGTCCAGCGCCATGATCACCGGGCTGCCGCCGAGCGAGTCGGGCGCCGGGTCGCTCTCGTCGGCGTCCTTGACCGCGATCACCGCGCCGCCGAGCCGCAGCATGGCGTGCACGATCTTCCCGTCGGGGTCGGTGTACCGCTCGATCTCCTCGGCGCCGAACGCGGTCCGGTAGAAGTCGATCGCCCGGGGTCCGTCGGAGACCACGAGGCGGGCGTAGAGCCGGGTGAGGGACGGAGTGCCGTTTGTGTTCGTCATGCCTTCACGATGGCCGGTCCGGGCTGCCGTGGATTGTAGAAAACGGTCGGCCGGGCAGGACCCGTCAGCCGCCGAGCGGAACGTGGTTGCGTTCCCGGGGTGAGCGCGGCGCGTACGCGGTCGGGGTGATCCCGGCGAGCGCGCGGAACTCGTGGATCAGATGCGCCTGGTCGTGGTAGCCGCACTCGGCGGCCAGGAGCGCCCAGTCCGGCTCCCCGGACCCGGCGTTCACACGGCCCAGCAGCCGCTGGAAACGCCGTACCCGCGCATACCGCTTCGGCGGGAGTCCCAGCTGTTCGGTGACCCTGCGGGCCAGCCGCCGGGAGGTCCAGCCGAGCCGGTCGGCGACCTCGCCCACCGGCGTTCCGCGGTCGAGCAGCACCGCGGCGAGACGGATGGCCGGGTCGGGCTCCAGGGGACGTTCCGACCGCCGCAGAAGGACCGTCTCCAGCTCCCCCAGACATGCGTGCGGGCCACCGGCGGCAATGGCCTCCAGCAGCCGCTCGCGCAGCACCGCGCCGTCCGTGCCCCACAGCTCGTCGAGCCCGGCGAGCCGGTCGCGGACCGCGCTGACCGGAACGGTGAGGAACGGATACGCCCCCGCGGGCCGGAACGCCACCCACAGGACCGCGCGCTGCTGCGCCGGGTCGATCACCGACGGCGCCGTGTACGGCCCCTGCAGGGCCGCACCCCGGGTACGGCTGTCCGACGGGCCCAGGGCGTCCCCGTCGAGGTTCACCAGCAGCTGCGCCCCGCCCGTCGGCAGGGACAGCTCGGCGGGGTGCGCGAACCGTCCCTCGACATAGCCGAGGGCACCGATCAGCGGCGCGAGCCCCGCCGCCGACGGCCGGACCGTGAGCGAGACGGGAATCTCCTCCGCCGTGCGAGCCATACGCCCAGCCTAGGATCCCCGCCGCACCTCCAGCCACACCGCCTGGTCGGGCCCCAGCAGGCCGTCCTCGAGCGGCCCGCTGGTCAGGAGCAGCTCGGTGTGTGCGGGCAGCTTGCACGGCTCCGTCGAGAGGTTGACCAGGCACAGAAACCCCGGCTCGCGGCTGAAGGACAGCACCCCCTCCGGGGCGTCCAGCCAGGTCATCGAACCCTCTCCGAGGGCGGGGTGTTCGCGGCGGATGCGCAGGGCCGTGCGGTAGAGCTCCAGCATGGAGGCGGGGTCGCCGGTCTGGGCCTCGGCGCTGAGCGCGGCCCAGTCGGCGGGCTGCGGCAGCCAGGGGTCGGCCATGGTGTCGTCGGGGCTGAAACCGTAGGGAGCGGCCTGGCCCGACCAGGGGATGGGCACGCGGCAGCCGTCACGGCCGCGGTCGGTGTGGCCCGAGCGCTCCCAGATCGGGTCCTGGAGGGCGGATTCGGGCAGGTCCTCGACTTCGTGGAGGCCGAGTTCCTCGCCCTGGTAGACGTAGGCGCCGCCGGGCAGGGCGAGCATCAGCAGGGCGGCGGCCCGGGCACGCCGGGTGCCGAGCTCCAGGTCGAGGAAGCCGTCGGGTTCGAACCGCGCGTTGGCCATCCAGCTCCGCGCGGCGGTACGGCCGTAGCGGCTGGGGTGGCGCATCACGTCGTGGTTGGACAGCACCCAGGTGGCGGGGGCGCCGACCGAGCCCAGCATGGCGAGGGAGTCGTCGATGACCGCGCGCAGGTCCTTGGCGTCCCAGCCGCACATGAGGAAGTCGAAGTTGAAGGCGGTGTGCAGGCCGTCCCGGCGGACGTACGCCGCCAACCGCTCCGGTGTGTCGGCCCAGGCCTCGGCGACGAAGGAACGGTCGCCGGGGAACTCGTCGGCGACCTTGCGCCAGGCCCGGTATATCTCGTGCACCTCGTCACGGTCCCAGTGCGGGTGGTCCAGGTGCTGCCGGACCGGACCGTCCGCCTCGTCGTGGCGGGGCGGCAGGTCGGGCAACTCCGGGTGTTTGATCAGGCCGTGGGCGACGTCGATGCGGAAGCCGTCGACGCCCCGGCTGAACCAGAACCGCAGGATCGACTCGAACTCGGCCCGCACTTCGGGGTGTTGCCAGTTGAGGTCGGGCTGCTGGGGTGCGAACAGGTGCAGGTACCAGTCGCCGTCGGGCAGCCGGGTCCAGGCCGGGCCGCCGAAGCAGGACACCCAGTCGTTGGGGGGCCGGCTGCCGTCGGGTCCGCGGCCGGGGCGGAAGACGTAGCGCTCGCGTTCCGGGCTGCCCGGCCCGGCGGCCAGCGCGGCCTGGAACCAGGCGTGCTGGTCGGAGGTGTGGTTGGGCACGATGTCGGGGATGACGCGGATCCCGTGCGCGTGCGCTTCGGCGATGAGCTGCTCGGCGTCGGCGAGGGTGCCGAAGCGGGGGTCGATGGCGCGGAAGTCGGCGACGTCGTAACCGTGGTCGGCCATCGGCGACTTGTACCAGGGGTTGATCCAGATGGCGTCCACGCCGAGGGACTTCAGATACGGCAGGCGGGAGCGGATGCCGGCGATGTCGCCGACACCGTCGCCGTCGCCGTCGGCGAAGCTGCGGATGTAGACCTGGTAGATGACGGCACTGCGCCACCAGAGGGCGGTGGGCGACACGTGGCTCCTTGTGGAAGTCGGGTGGTTACTTCGCGGCACCGGCCGTGAGCCCGGCGACGATACGGCGCTGGAACAGCAGCACCATCACGACCAGCGGAATGGTCACCACGACGCCCGCTGCCATCTGGCTGCCGAACGGCGTCTGGTACGTCGTCGCCCCCGAGAACTTGGAGATGGCGACGGTCGCGGTCTGCATGCTCGGCTTGTTGGTCATCGACAGGGCGATCAGGAACTCGTTCCAGGCGGCGATGAAGGTGATGATCGCGGTGGTGAAGATGCCCGGCGCGGCGAGGGGGACGATGACCTTGCGGAAGGCCTGGCCGCGGGTGCAGCCGTCGACCATGGCGGCGTGTTCCAGTTCGTCCGGCATCTGCCGGAAGAACGTGGTCAGGTTCCACACCGCCAGCGGCAGCGTGAACGACATGCTGGGCACGATCATGGACTGGTAGGTGTTGATCCAGCCGATGTCGGTGAACAGCTTCAGCAGCGGCACGACGATCGAGACCACCGGGAACATCGAGGTGGCGATGATCAGCGTGAGGATCAGCCGCTTGAAGCGGAAATCCAGCCGGGCCATCGCGTACGCGGTGAACGTGGCCAGCAGCAGCGA
This sequence comes from Streptomyces sp. NPDC016851, assembly GCF_055562795.1. Taxonomy (NCBI): domain Bacteria; kingdom Bacillati; phylum Actinomycetota; class Actinomycetes; order Kitasatosporales; family Streptomycetaceae; genus Streptomyces; species Streptomyces sp. NPDC016851. The sequence continues at coordinate 139,702 of NZ_JBVHEP010000017.1, read as the reverse complement.
CAACGCGGTCGTGATGCCCGCGACGATCAGGCTGTTGAGCAGCGCCCTGGTGAAGCCCTGGCCCGGGCTGAACACGGATCGGTAGTTCTCGAGCGACACCGCGGAGGGGAACAGGGAGGTGCTGAAGATGTCGCCGGTGCTGCGGAGGCTGGAGACCAGCATCCAGTAGAAGGGGGCCAGACAGTAGGCCACCACCAGGGCGATGCCCAGGTAGGGCAGCCGCTGCCGCCACTTGGCCGTGAGGGTCATGCCGTCACCTCCCGGACGCGGCGGCGCGGCGTTCTGACGGCGTGGCTCTTGCGTTTCTTCGTCCCGCCCGCGCCCCCGATGAAGTCGGCGCCGAGCAGCCGTACGAAGGCGAGCGCGATGAGGAAGACGTAGAGGAAGAGGAGCACCGCGTAGGCGGAGGCCGGTCCGAAGCGGACGTTGGACGCCTCGTTCTGCGCGAGCATCGACAGCGTCTCGACGGAGCCCTTCTGGGCGCCGATGAGGATGTAGGGCAGGTCGAACATCCGCAGCGCGTCCAGGCAGCGGAACAGCACCGCGACCATCAGCGCGGGCTTCACCAGCGGCAGGGTGATGCGCCAGAACTGCTGGAGGGCGCTCGCCCCGTCGAGCCGGGCCGCCTCGTAGACCTCCTTCGGGATCACCTGGAGGCCGGCCAGGACCAGCAGGCCGATGAAGGGGGCGGTCTTCCACACGTCGGCGATGACCACCGCGATCTTGGCGGAGAACCCGTCGGCGGTCCACAGGACCTGGTGGCCGATGAGGACGTTGGCGATCCCGTCGGCGTTGAAGATCCACTTCCAGAGCAGTCCGGAGATGGCCGTGGGGATCGCCCAGGGGACGAGGATGCTGGCCCGCACCACGGCCCGGCCCCGGAAGGCCCGGTGCATGATGAGCGCCATGGCGACGCCGATCACGGTCTCCAGCGACACCGTGACGACGGTGAAGAAGGTGGTGTTCCAGAAGGCGTTCCAGAAGCGGTCGCCGGCCTGGGTGAAGATGTCGGTGTAGTTCTTCAGCCCGACGAACGGTTCGGTGTTGCTGATGAATCCGGTCTTCGGGTCCAGCCCCTTCGGGCCGTACAGGGACTCGTCGAGTGCCATCAGCGTCGGGTAGAGCACGACGACCGTCAGCACCAGCAGCGTCGGGGAGACGAGGAGCGCGGCCAGGCGGCCGGTGCCCGCGGTGGCCCGGGGGCGGCGGCGCCGGGGGCGTTCGGGTGCCGGGGGCCGCCCGGGGCGGCGGGCGGCCGCCGTCCCGGGCGCGTGCGGGGCGGTGTCGGGCGGGATCGCGGTGCCGGCCATGACCCGCGGCCTCACTGCGCCGTCAGCTTCTGAAGGTCCCCCTGGAGGTCCTTCAGCGCCTGGGAGCTGCTCTTCTTGCCGGTGAGCGCGGCGTAGACCTCGTTCTGGATCGCGGCGGTCACGTCCCCGTACTGCACGACGCGCGGGCGCGGCACGGCCTTCGTGATCGACTGCTTGAGGTCGGGCAGGTACGGATACTGCTTGTCCAGGGACGCGTTGTCGTAGAGGTCGGCGTAGGGCGGGGCGAGGGAGGCGTTCTTGAGGAAGTAGGTCGCGCTCTCCTCGCTGGTGAAGAACTTCATGAAGTCCAGTGCCGTGGCCTTGTTCTTGGCGAAGGACGACAGGGCCAGGTTGGAGCCGCCGAGGCTGGAGGCGCCGGGGCCGTTCAGGCCGGGCAGGGGTGCGACGGCGAACTTGCCCTTGATGGCGCTCTTCTGGGCGAGGGAGTACACGTAGGGCCAGTTGTTCAGGAAGATCAGCTTGCCTGCCTGGAAGGCCTGGCGGCCGTCCTCCTCCTGGTAGGTGATGGCCTCCTTCGGGATCGTCTTGTCCTTGAAGGAGTTGACGAGGAAGTCCAGGCCCTTCTTGGCCTGCGGGGTGTCGACGTCGGGCTTGCCGCCGGCATCGACGATCTTGCCGCCGGCGGAGTTGACGGCCTCGGCGAAGTTCACCGTCAGTCCCTCGTACTTCTGGAACTGCCCGGCGTAACAGGACATGTTCTTCGCCTCGGGGAGCTTCTTCACCTTGGCGCAGTCGGCGGTCATCTGGGCCCACGTGGTGGGGGACTGGGTGACGCCGGCCTTCTTCAGCAGGTCGGTGCGGTAGAACAGCAGGCCGCCGTTGGAGCTGGCGGGGACGGCGTAGAGCTTGCCGCGGTACTGGGCGGTCTGCACGACCGGCTGGAGCATCTTGCCGAGCGGGAACCGGCTCGCGGGCAGCGGCTCGATCCACTGGTGGGCGGCGAACTCCGACGTCCACACGACGTCGGTGGCGAGCACCGTGTAGGCGTCGGACTTCGTCTCCGCGTTCTGGATCATCTGCTGGCGCTGCGAGTCGGCGTCCGTGGGCAGCTGGATGAAGGTGACCTTCTCCTTGGGGTGCGCCTTGTTCCAGCGGTTGATGATCGTCTGGACCGTGCCGGTGGTGTCCTTGCCGGCGACGTACGTGATGGGGCCGCGGCCCTTGAACGACGCGGCCCCGGCCTGCGCGGACTGCCCTGAGCCACTGCCGCCGGACGAGCCGCAGGCGGTGAGGAGGAGTCCGGCGGCGGTGAGCGCTGCGGAACACTGAATCGCTCTGGCGGTGCTGGTCTTCACTGTCTCTCCTGGTCGTGATGGACCGAAGTCGTGTCTCTTCCCCCGGGATGGCTTTGGTCATGAGATTGCGTTGCCACGGCATTCCGCTGATAAAAACCGCAGTTCACAGCAGATAAGAGGCGTCCCTCCGGGGCGACTTCGAACCTGTCGAGACAACGTTTGCACGCTAGGAGTGCCGGGCCGGGAAGTCAATGCGTTGCGACGTGGTAAGAAGGCAAGAATCAGGTGAGACAGCGCTGTCACCAAGTGCCATGGAGCGCAGGGTTGCTGTGCTAGCGTCCGGCGCATGCCACCAGGTCAGCGGCACCCCACGATGGCTGACGTCGCCGAACGGGCCGGGGTCTCCACCTCCACGGTCTCGCGCACGCTGCGCGGGCTGTCCACCGTCTCGCCCGAGGTCCGCGCCCGCGTCGAACAGGCCGCACGGGAGCTGAACTTCGCGGTCTCGCGCCATGCGGCGAGCCTGGTGACGGGCAGGACGTGCAACGTCGCGGTGCTGGTGCCCACGCTCAGCTCGTGGTTCGTGGGCGCGGCCCTGTCGGGTCTCGCCCTCGTCCTGCGGGCGGCCGGCATGGAACTGACGGTCTATGTGATCCCCGGCATGGCCGAGCGCACGGCGTTCTTCGAGCATCTCCCCGCGCGGCGCAACGCGGACGCGCTGCTGGTGTTCTCCTTCGACCTCACCGAGGAGGAGACCGCCCGGCTGGACAGCCTCGGCATGCCGGTCGTCTACGTCAGCCAGCACGTCGACGGCCGCCCGAGCGTCTACGTCGACGACGTGGCGGGCGCCCTGCGCGGCACCCGGCACCTGCTCAACCTCGGCCACCGCCGGATCGCCTACGTACGGACGGTGGGCACGGGCGGCTTCTCCTTCAGCTCGCAGGAGCGGCTGGTCGGTTACCGGCAGGCGCTGGCCGAGGCGGGCCTGTCCCCGGACGACGACCTCGTGGTCGCCACCCCGGCGGGCGACAAGCGGGGCGCCGCCGAGGCGGTCGGCAGGCTGCTGGGGCTGCGGGAGCCGCCCACCGCGGTCTTCGCCGAACAGGACGAGGTGGCCGTCGCCGTGATCTGGACGCTGCGCGCGACGCGCGTCGAGGTACCCGGGCAGGTGTCGGTGATCGGCTTCGACGACCAGCCGGTGGCCCAGTGGTTCGATCTGACGACCGTGGCCCAGTCGCCCTCGGCCATCGGCCGGGAGGCCGGCGCGCTCGCCCTGTCACTCGTCAACGACCCCGGCGGGGACCGCGAGCGGCACGTCGTGCTGCCCACCCATGTACTTCCCCGGACGACCACCGCCCCGCCTCCCGCGCCGCGCGACACGGCCGAGGAGCCGTCCCGGCCGCCGTCGGCCTGACGGCAGTCGCAGACCTGACGGCAGTCGCAGACCTGACGGCAGTCGCAGGCCTGGACGGCAGTCGCCGTGCCCGCCGGACGCCCCCGGCCTAGACTCGGCCGAAACGAGGGGCGGTTGCGTATGACCACCGGAGAGAACACCGTGGGGGACGTCTTCAGCGCGGGAGCGCGGGAGTTCCACAGCTGGTCCCGGGTGTTGTGGGACCCGGTCGGCGAGGCGACGGCGGACGTGGCAGGCCTGACCGTCGGCGAGTCGGTGCTGGACGCCTGCTGCGGGGCGGGGGCGTCGGCGCTGCCGGCCGCGCGGGCCGTGGGGGCGGCGGGCCGGGTGGATGCCGTCGATCTCGCGGACGGGCTGCTGGCGATCGGGGAGCGCCGGGCGCGCGAGGAGGGCCTGGCGAACATCCGCTTCCACCGCCACGAGGTCACCTCGTGGCCCGCGCCCGGCCCCGGCTACGACGTCGTGCAGTGCGGGCTCGGGGTGTTCTTCTTCCCGGACATGGACCGGGACTCGGCCGCGCTGACGCGGATGCTGCGTCCCGGGGGCCGGTTCGTCGTGACGGTCTGGGAGAAGGGCGCGCTCGGCGGCTGGCAGGCGGCGCTGCGGGGCGCGGTCCTGACGCAGCGCGATCTGCCCCGCCCGCCCCAGATGGACCAGCTGGCCCGGATCGACACCGCCGGCGCCCTCGCGGCCTGGCTGACGGACCTGGGTGGGAGCGAACCCCGGGTCGTCCGGCGGCACTTCGAGGCCCCGCTGTCCCCGGAGACGGGGTGGGCGCTGACCACCGGCAGCGGGACGCGCCGGATGCTCGACGGGCTGTCACCGGCCGCCGTCGAGCGGGTGCGGGCCGAGTTCACCGCCCGGCTCACCGCCGACTCGGTCACCGACCTCGACGTACGCGTCCTGACGGGGACGGCCCGCTTCGCCGGCTGACCGGCCGGCCGGGCGGGGCGGCGGGCAGGAGGCCGCGGCCGGCCCGCGCCCGCAGGGGCCGCAGACGCCGCTCAGTTCGAGGGTGTGCTCCAGCTCCGTATAGCCCGTGGTCTCGGCGAGCCGGGCGGCCCACTCCTCGACGGCCTCCGCGTCCACGGGCCGGCTGCGCCCGCAGCGGCGGCAGATGAGGTAGTGGCGGTGCCCGCCGGCCGGACGCCCCAGGTAGAGCCGCTCGCCGCCCTCGTCGCGCACGACGTCCACCAAACCGGCGCGGTCCAGTTCGCGCAGGGTGCGGTAGACGGTGGTGAGCCCGACGGTGCTGCCGGAGTCGGCCAGCAGCGCGTGCAACTCCTGCGCGGAGACGAACTCGCGGCGGCGGCCGAGGGCCTCGAGCACGGCCCGGCGCTGCCACGTACTGCGCAGTCCCGGCGTATGGAGGCGCTCCACGGCAGGGCTCTCCTCCGTTTCGCCCATCACTGGACTCCTTGCTCGGCCGGCACGGTCATCGGCCCCCCATGCTAGATGAACATGATTTTCACCGCGATGACCGACTCGGACCGGCCCCTGTGCCAGCGCCTGCGCAAACCGTTGACGGAGGTAAGAGCCCCACTTATCTTCTGACCGAATTCACGAACTGCGTTCGAAATGTCGGACACAGTGGCCCCCTTTTGGAGAACTCCCTTGAGACGCACTGCCGTCCGGCTGCTCCTGGCCGCCCTCGTCGCCCTCGCGACCTGCCTGACGGGCGCGCCCGCGCACGCCGCCGTGCCCGACTCCCCCGCCGTCACGTACACCAACCCGATCGCCGAGAAGCGGGCCGACCCGCACATCTTCAAGCACACCGACGGCTACTACTACTTCACGGCGACCGTCCCCGAGTACGACCGCATCGTGCTGCGCCGGGCGACGACCATCCAGGGGCTCAAGTCGGCCCCCGAGACGACGATCTGGACCAAGCACGCCAGTGGCGTGATGGGGGCCCACATCTGGGCGCCGGAGATCCACTTCATCGACGGCAAGTGGTACGTGTACTTCGCGGCGGGCGCCACGAACGACATCTGGGCGATCCGCATGTACGTCCTGGAGGGCACGGGCGCCAACCCGCTCACCGCCGCCTGGACCGAGAAGGGGCAGATCAAGACGCAGTGGGAGAGCTTCTCCCTGGACGCCACCACCTTCGTCGTGAACGGCGTGCGCTACCTGGCCTGGGCGCAGCGCGACCCGTCCGTGAACAACAACACGGACGTCTACCTCGCGAGGATGGCCAACCCCTGGACGATCACCGGCACTCCGGTGATGCTGACGCGGCCCACCTACTCCTGGGAGACGGTCGGCTTCAAGGTCAACGAGGGCCCGGCGGTGATCCAGCGCGGCGGCAAGGTCTTCATGACGTACTCCGCCAGCGCCACCGACAGCAACTACTGCCTGGGCATGCTCACCGCCTCCGCGAGCGCGAACCTGCTCAGCCAGGCGTCCTGGAGCAAGAGCCCCACCCCGGTCTTCGCCAGCAGCGCCGCGACCAGCCAGTACGGCCCGGGCCACAACTCCTTCACCGTGTCCGAGGACGGAAAGAGCGACGTCCTCGTCTACCACGACCGCAGTTACAAGGACATCAGCGGCGACCCGCTGAACGACCCCAACCGCCGCACCCGTGTGCAGAAGGTCTACTGGAACGCCGACGGCACCCCGAACTTCGGCATCCCCGTGGCCGACGGGGTCACCCCGCAGCGCTTCTCCTCGTACAACGTCCCGGACCGGTTCATCCGCCACTACGACTACCGGGCCCGGATCGAGGCGAACGTCACCAAGCTCGCCGACTCGCAGTTCCGGGTCGTGCCCGGACTGGCCGGCAGCGGCACCGTCTCGCTGGAGTCGGCGAACTTCCCCGGGTACTACCTGCGGCACAAGAACTTCGAAGTGTGGCTGGAGAAGAACGACGGCAGTGCGCAGTTCGCGTCCGACGCCGCCTTCCACCGGCGCGCCGGGCTGGCCGACCCGGCGGGCGTCTCGTACGAGTCGTACAACTACCCGGGGCGCTACGTCCGCCACTGGGAGTACCTGCTGAACGTGCAGGCGGTGAGCACGGCGACCGATCGCGCGGACGCCACGTTCTACGCCCAGTGACCAGGGAGTCGTTGCCCGTAATGCCCTGATTGTCTTCCCGGTGGGCGGGCACTCAGGGCGTGTGCACATTCAAGACGGCATGCGACCGCGCAGGGTTCTGCTGACCGGGTGGTTCAGCTTCCGGGACGGGGAGGCGACCGCCGGGGACGTGCTGGCCCTGCGCCGGGTGGAAGACGTACTGCTGGGCACAGGCATCCCCTACGACGTCGCCTGGAGTCCCGGCTTCCGGCCCGAGGCCCTGCATCTGGACCGGCTGTGGCCGGAGGACTACTCCCACCTGGTGTTCGTGTGCGGCCCGCTGCACGGGCCGCAGATCGAGGAGCTGCACCGGCGGTTCGCGCACTGTGTGCGGATCGCCGTCGGCACCTCGGTGATCGACCCGGCCAGCCCGGCCGTGACCGGCTTCCACCGGGTGCTGCCCCGGGACGGGCCGGACAGCGAGCCGGTGGAGGACCTCGCGGCCCGCGCCCCGGACGCGCCCGCCCGGCCGGTCGTCGGGGTGATCCTCACGCACGGGCAGCAGGAGTACGGGGAGCTGCGGCGGCACGCGCAGGTCGCCGAGGAGGTGACGCGCTGGCTGGCCGCCAAGGACTGCGGCCGGCTGGAGCTGGAGACGCGGCTCGACACGCACGACTGGCATCTCAGTGCCACCCCCGCGCAGCTCCAGTCCGTGCTGGCCCGGCTGGACCTCGTCGTCACCGACCGGCTGCACGGGCTGGTCATCGCGCTGCGGGTCGGCACCCCGGTGCTGGCCGTCGACCCGGTCGAAGGCGGCGCGAAGATGACCGCGCAGGCCCGGGCCTGCGGCTGGCCCGCGCTGGTGCCCGCCGAGCGGCTGGACGTGCGGCAGCTGGACCGCTGGTGGGACTGGTGTCTGACCGGCGGCCGGGTCGCCGCCCGGCAGATCCGGGACGGGTTCCGTGAGGGCACGGTGCCGGACAGCGCGGACCGGCTCGTCGAGGCGCTGGCGCGGCCGGGCCCCGGTTAGTTCCCGGGTTTCACGGGGCACCCGCTTGTACGTCCGCCGCTGTACGTCCCCCCGTCGCACGTCCCCCGCCTGTACGTCCCCGTGGTACGTCCCCGTGGTACGTCCCCCCCGGGAGGAGAGACGGTCCGGCCGCCCGGAAGGAGAAAGCGCGTGTCCATCGGCCGACTTCCCGAGAACGAGCAGCGCATCCTCGACGAGATGGAACGCGCGCTGCGCCGCGACCGCCGCCTCGACCGCCGGCTGCGCACCCTGCGCCTGAGCCGCCGCCCCGATCCCGCCCGGCTGCTGGCCCGCCTCGGCTCCTACCGCCCCCGTGTCTTGACCGTGGCGGTCCTGCTCGCGGTGTCGGCCGGGCTGATGGTGGCCGGGATCGTCACCTCCGAGCCGGGGGTGATCTGGGCCTTCGCCGCCTTCTGGCCGCCGACGCTGTTCGCCCTGTTCCGGCTGATGTGCCGGTGGTGCGGGGGCTGAGGGCCCGCCGCTGATCCGACGGGCTGAACCCGCACCCCGCGTCGTGGGGGTGCGGGTTCAACCCGTGTAGCGGCGGGCCTTCGAGGCGCGCTGGGCCGGTTCCAGCAGGCGCAGGCGGGACTCGACCTCGTGCGGGAGGACGCGGCGTTCGCGCAGCACCCACGGGAGGGCGGCGGCGGCCTCGGCGAAGGCGCGCAGGGACGCGGTGTCGCGCGGCACCGTGCGGGCCAGGTCCACGGTCCGGCGCAGGGCGGGACCGGCCGGGCGGCGCAGCCAGGTGAACCACAGGGTGTTGCGGATGCCGTAGGACCGGCGCAGGGTGGCGTCCCGGGCCACGGACGGGTGGTGGTGCACCACCAGGTGGTCGGCGTACGTCAGCCACCATCCATCGGCCGCCAGGTCCGCGGCGAGCAACTCCTCCTCGCCGCCCAGCCACAGCCGCGGATGGAAACCGCCCGCCGTCCTGAAGGCCTCGGTGCGCAGCACGGTCGCGGCGGCGAGGAACGAGCCGAGGGCCGGCCCGGGCAGCCAATCGGGCCCGGGGACGGGCGAGTTGCGCAGTTCCTCGACGATCGGGTCGTCGGTGCCGTCCGGTTCGACGACGATCCGGGCCGTGACCGAGCCCACGGCCGGGTACCGGTCGAGCAGGTCGGCGGCCCCCGCCAGCGATCCCGGTGCCCACCAGGAGTCGTCGTCGCAGAAGGCGATGTAGGGCGTACGGACCTGCCGGATCGCCAGGTTGCGGCCCACGGCCCCGAGGTTGCGGCCGGGCCGCAGCAGCCGGACCCAGGGGTGACTGCGGGCGACGGCGTCGGCCGTGCCGTCCGTGGAGCCGTTGTCGGTGACGATCACCGGTGGCTTCTCCGGCAGTTCGGCGAGCCGGTCGAGCGTGCGCAGCAGCTCCCGGCGCCGGTTGTGGGTGATGACGACGACGGTGGTACGGGGGTCGGTCATGCGGCGGCTCCCTCCAGCAGGCGCGCGGCCCGCTCCACGTGCGGCGGCAGCGGCCTGCGGTCGCGCAGGGCCGCGGGCAGCCGGGCGAGCGTCCCGCGCAGGGCCTGCCGGGCGTGGTCGTCGTGCCGGGCCTCGGCGGCGAGGGCCCGGGTGCGGGCGAGTGCGTAGGGCACGGGGCGGCGCAGCCAGGCGGTGAGGAGTTCGTTGCGGCGCTGGACGACAGGCCGGCCGGTGCGGACCGAGGGCGCGGGGTGGTGGTGGGCGATGATGTCCGGGCAGTGGGTGACGCCCCAGCCGCGGGCCGCCATGTCGTAGGCGAGGAGGGTCTCCTCACCGCCGAAGAACAGCAGCCGGTGGAATCCGCCCGCGTCGAGATAGGCGCTGCGGCGGACGACGGATGCGCAGGCCAGGAAGCCCAGGACCTGGGTGCCGGGCAGGTCGGCGGCCGGCCCGAGGGGCGAGGCGGCGAGGACCTCGTTGAGCGGGTCGGGGTCGGCGGTGGGCCCGACCAGGGTGCGGGCGGCGATGAGGCCGAGCCGCGGATGCTCCTCGAAGAGGCGGGCTGCCCTGGTCAGGGCGCCGGGCGCCCACCAGGAGTCGTCGTCGCTGAACGCCACGTAGGGGGTGTCCAGGGCGCGGGCACCGTGGTTGCGGGCCAGGGCGCCGTGGTTGAACGGCAGCGCCAGGACCTGGACCTGTGGGAAGTCGCGGGCGAGCATGACGCGTGTGTCGTCGGTGGAGGCGTTGTCCGCGACGAGGATCCTGGGTCGTTCGGGGAGGGTGACGAGGTGGCTCAGGGCCTCGGCGAGGGCGGCGCAGCGGTTGCGCGTGGCGATGACGATGCCCACGGGCGTGGCGTCCGGGTACGGGATGGTCATCGTGCGGTGCCCCTCACGGGTGTCGGGTGCCGGGAAGTTCGTCGACGGCGCGCAGGACGTCGTCGGGGGTGATGCGCAGCAGCGCGGGGTCGGGGCGGCGCCCGTGCGGGTCGCCCTCCGGGCCGTACCACAGCGCGCGGTGGCGCGGGCCGGGCGGCGGGCCCCAGCGGCTCGGCGCGACCGGGCCGAAGAGGGTGACGGAGCGTGTGGCGTGGGCGACGGCGAGGTGGGCGATGCCGGTGTCGCCGCTGATCACGGCGTGCGCGTCGGCGACGAGGGCGGACAGCCGCCCGAACGGGAGGCCGCCGCCGAACACGTCGGTGTCGGGCACACCGGCCTGCTTGGCGAGCCGGGCCACCAGGTCGCTCTCGTCCGGGCCGCCGGTCACCACGACCCTCAGGCCCCGGGCGCGCAGCCCGTCGGCGACGGCCGCGTACCGCTCGACGGGCCAGCAGCGGGCGGGTGAGCCGGCGCCGGGGTGCAGCACGACCGCGCCGGGTGCCGGGGAGGCGGTGCCCGGCCGGGGCAGGTGCAGGTCGGCCGGGTCGGCGTCGATGCCGTACGACTGGAGCAGCCGGCACCAGCGGTCGCGTTCGTGTTCCTCCGCGTACCAGGGCGGGCCGTCGATCTCGGGCGTGTCCGGGTGGGCGAAGGCGAGCAGCTTCAGCGGACGCAGGCCCGTGAGCAGCCGGTGGCTGGGCGGTCCGTTGCCGTGCAGGTCGACGGCGACGTCCGGCGGCGGGCCGCTCCAGTCGAGCGCGCGCGGCACGCCCCGCCCCGGCGCGGAGGCGGGCAGCAGCCGGTCCACGGCCCCCGTCGCCTCGGCGACCGGTTCGAGCTCGGCGGGGGCGGCCAGCACGAGTTCATGGTCCGGGTAGGCCCGCCGCAGCGCGCGCAGGGCCGGGACCCCGGCGAGGAGGTCGCCGAGGCCCAGGGCGCGCAGGACGAGGAGGCGGGGGGACTTCGGATCAGGTGCCGTGTCCGGTGTCATGCCAGCAGACTGCCTCGTGCCCTCCGCGTCTGCCCCCACAGTCCCGCTCATCGGGTGCGTCATCGTGCTCCTTCCGCCGCCCGTTCCATCAGGGCCGTCGAGGAACGGCCGTCGAGGTAGGGCAGGAGGACCGCCTGGCCGCCCCACTTCTGGAGGAGGGCGGCTTCCGGCAGGTCGGCGGCCGCGTAGTCGCCGCCCTTGACCCAGACGTCGGGGCGCAGGTCGGCCAGGAGCCGTTCGGGGGTGTCCTCGTCGAAGACGGCCACCGCGTCGACGCAGGCCAGCGCGCGCAGGACGCGGACCCGGTCGGCGAGCGGGTTGACCGGGCGGCCGCCGCCCTTGCGGCGGCGCACCGAGTCGTCCGAGTTGACGCACACCACCAGGCAGTCGCCGAGCCGCCGGGCGGCCTGGAGCAGGCCGACGTGGCCGGCGTGCAGCAGGTCGAAGCAGCCTCCCGCGGCGACGACGGTGCCGTGGGCGGCGCGGATCCGGGCGGCCAGGGCGTACGGGTCGTCGTCACCGGGCGGCGGTGCCGGTGCGGCGTCCGCGCTCGGTACGGCGGCCGCTCCGCCCGCCGCGACGAAGCCGGTCGCGGCGGCGACGGCGCCCTCGACGGCCTCGGCGACCAGGACCCCGTCGGCGAGCAGCCCGGCCGCGGTGGCGGCGAACCGGTCCCCGGCCCCGCAGCTGTCGCCGGGGTGCGCGGCGGGCGCGGGGACGAGCAGCGGGTGTTCCCCGTAGGACAGCAGGGCGCCGCGGGAACCGAGGGTGACCGCGACGGCGGCGGCCCGCCAGTGCCGCACGAGGGCGGCGGCGCTGTGGGCGGCGGCGTGCAGGTCGCGGCGGGCGGTGCCGTCCTGCGGGGCGAGGCCGTGGGCCTCCTTCTCGGCCGGTGTCACCAGCCGGGTGCCGGGCACGGGCGCACCGCCGCGCGGGTGCGGGTCCCAGATCAGCGGCGGGCGCGCGGCGAGGACATCGCGCAGGGCGTCGGCGGTGCCGCGGCCGTAGTCGGAGACCAGGACGGCGGGCGCGGAGCGGACGGCTTTGCGGGCGGCGTCGGTGGCCTCGCGGGTGCGGCCCGCGCCGCGGTCCAGCCGGACCACCGGGCGGTCCTGCGCGAGGACGCGGGTCTTCTCGGACAGCGGGCCGGTCAGGGGCAGCGGGACGAGGGTGAGCCAGGGCTCCAGGAGACGGCGCAGCGCGCGGCTGGCCGGGTCGTCGCCCACTCCCGCCACCAGGGTGACGTCGCGGCCGTCGCGGGCGGCGAGGTAGGCGGCGAGTGCCGCGCCGCCGGGCCGGGTCCGCTCCCCGCAGTCGTCGACGACCGGCACGGGCGCGTCGGGCGCGAGCCGTTCGGCGCGGCCGGTCACGTCCCGGTCCAGCAGCGCGTCACCGACGACGACGAGGGGTGCCTTGCCGTTCATGTCACCTCCTGCCGTTGCCGTCGCGCCGCGGGTCACCGCCGTCCCGCCACCGGCCGTCGCGGTCCCGCCGGCCGCCGTGCCCGTTCTGCCGGGCGCCGCTGCCGCCGCTGCCGTCGAGCCACCGGCCGTCACCGGCACGCAGACCGCCGGGCCCGTCCCGCCGGCCGTCGCCGTCCCACCTGCCGCCGGGCCCTTCCTGCCGGCCATCGCCGTCCCGTCGGCCGGTGTCGTGCCTGCGCCAGGTCCCGTTCTCCACCGCCGCGTCGAACGCCTCGCACACCATGTGCACCGTCACCAGGTGGAGTTCCTGCACGGTGGCCCCGGTCGGCGCCTCGACGCACAGGGACTCGTCGCTGCCCGCCATCAGCGGGTTGGGCGCGGGGCCGGTGAGGGCCCACACCCGCACGCCCGCTGCGCGGGCGGCGTCCGCGGCGGACAGCAGGTTGGCGCTGGCTCCGCTGGTGGACAGCAGCATCAGGACGTCGCCGGGGCGGCCGTGGGCGCGCACCTGGCGGGCGAACACCTCGTCCACGCCGTAGTCGTTGGCGATGGCGGTGGTGCTGGAGGTGTCGGCATGCAGGGCGATCGCAGAGAAGGCGGGCCGGTCGTCGCGGTAGCGGCCGACGAGTTCGGCGGTCAGGTGCTGGGCCTGCGCCGCGCTGCCGCCGTTGCCCGCGGCCAGCAGCCGGCCGCCGCCGGTGAGCACGGCCGCCAGGTGCTCGCCCCACCGCTGGGTGATGTGCGCCGAGGCGCGGAACGCGGTCAGGGCGTCCTGGAGTTCGTCGCAGTGCCCGGTGACGGGCGGGTGCACGGTCATCACGCCACCTCCTTCTGCTGTGCGTGTCCGGCGAGGACCTGGCGGTGGACCTGCTCCACGCCGTCGGCGACGCGCCGCCAGGTGTAGTGGGCGAGGACGCGGTCGCGGCCGGCGCCGCCGTAGCGGCGGCGCAGTGCGTCGTCGGCGAGGAGTTCGCGTACGGCGGCGGCGATGGACTCGGGATCCTGCGGCGGGACGAGCCGGCCCGTGGTGCCCTCGGCGACGCTGTCGCGGTGGCCGCCGACGTCGGTGGCGACGACGGGCACGCCGCAGGCCATCGCCTCCAGCGGCACGATGCCGAACGGCTCGTAGACCGGCGTGCACAGCACCAGGTCCGCGCTGCCGATGAGTGCGGGCATGCCGTCCGGGTCGACCGCGCCGAGCAGCCGGACCCGGTCGGCCACACCGGTGCTCCGCGCGAGCCGCCGCAGCCGCCGCGCCTCGGGGTCGTCGGCGAGCCGGTCGGCGGCGGGTCCGCCCGCGATGAGGAGTTCGGCGTCCGGGACCCGGGCGAGGGCCCGTACGGCCTGGTCGTAGCCCTTGCGCGGGACGAGCCGACCGCAGGCGAGGAGCCGGTGCCGTGCGCGGCGTGCCGGGACGCCGTCGGACCGTGCCCCGGGCCGGAACTGCTCGGCGTCCACCCCGCAGGGCACCACGGAAACCTGGCGGCGCGGCACGCCCAGCTCGGCCAGTTCGTGCACCTCGTCGGTGCAGGTGGCCAGTACGCGGGCGCAGCCGCGGCCGATCTGCCGCTCGATGCCGACGCGTTCGGGCGGGCTGGTGTCGAGCCGGCCCTGGTGGCGGCGCTTGACCGTGCCGAGGGCGTGGAAGGTCTGCACAACGGGCACGCCGTACGGCTGGGCGCCGATCCGGGAGGCCATGCCGGACATCCAGAAGTGGGCGTGCACCACGTCCGGCCGCTCGCGGCCCCAGGCGCGGGCCAGCCAGGCCCCGAAGTCGGGCATGTACGGGAACAGTTCGTCCTTGGGGACGGGCTCGGCCGGTCCGGCGGGCACGTGCTCGACGACGGCCCCGCCGGGCAGCGGCACCCGGTCGGGCAGGCCGGCGGCGTCGCGCCGGGTGTAGACCGTCACGTCATGGCCGCGCCGGGCCAGTTCCTCGCTCAGGCGGGCCACGTACACGTTCTGGCCCCCTGCGTCGACGCCGCCGAGCGCGGCGAGGGGGCTCGCGTGCTCGGACACCATGGCGATCCTCATCGGGCCACCTCCTTCAGCAGCCGCTCCCAGTCGTCCAGGAAGCGGGACAGCCCGTAGCGGGCGAGCGCCGCCGCCCGTGCTCCCTCGCCGACCATGCGCGCGTGCAGCGGGTCGGCGACGAAGTTCCGTACGGCGCGGGTCAGTTCGTCGATGCGGTTGGAGACCACTCCGGCGCCGGGCGGTACGGCCTCGGTGACCTCGGTGGTGGCGAGCGCGACCACGGGCATGCCGAGGTGCATCGCCTCCAGCAGGGACAGGCCGAGGGAGGTCCAGCGGACGGGGTGGACGTAGACGCGTCGCCGCGCCATGGCCGCGTGCAGTTCGTCCTGCGTGAGTTCGTGGGAGCGGCAGCGGTCGGCGGGGATGCCGAGATGGCCGGCGAGGCCCTCGGTGCCCATGCCGAAGACGTCCAGCGGGGCCGCCTCGGCGAAGGCCGGCAGCAGGTCGGTGCCGGTGGTACGGCCGCGCCGGACCGGCTCGTTGACGGCGACGGCGGCGCGTTCCAGCTCCCCGGTCCACAGCGGCCCGGGGTCGACGATGCCGTGCTCGATGACGGTGCTGGGCGTCGGACCCGCGTCCCACATCAGGCGGTTGAAGTGCGTGACGTGGACGAGGGTGACGCCGGGGATTTCGGCGGCGGGGTGGCGGGTGTCCGGGACGTCGCCGTGCGGGGCGTTGTGCTCCAGGTACACCAGGGGCGGGCGGCGGCCCAGCCACCGGTCGACCAGGTCGAGTTCGTGCGGGCGTTGCAGCACGACGAGGTCGATGTCCTCGTCCCGCAGCCGCTCCGGCGGCACTTCGACGACCGAGTCGGGCCAGTCCCAGGTACGGGCCCGGCCGAGCCCGTCGGGGCCCCGGTCGGGCGTGACGGGCACGACGTAGGTGTGCGGTCCCTGCACGAACGCGGTGGTCCACGACCCGTGCACGTGCCAGAGCAGGATCCTCATGCCGCCTCCCCCATCAGCTTCTCCACGGCGGTCACCACGTCGTGCGCGGTGACGGTGTCCAGGCAGGGATGACCGGGCACCGGGCACTCCCGCGCCCTGCTGTCCGCGCACGGGGCGTCCTGGTCGCCGAGCAGCACGTACGGGACGCCGTACGGCCGCCAGCGCTCGGCGGGGACGACCGGTGAGAACAGGGACACCACCGGGGTGCCGACGGCGGCGGCGAGATGGGCGGGGCCGGTGTTGCCGGTGACGACGACGGTGGCGCCCGCGAGGACGCCGGCGAGTTCCGCGGCTCCGGTGCGGCCGCCGAGGTCGAGGGCGTGCGAGCCCGCGACGTACGCGGTCAGGTCCCTCTCCCCCGCGCCGCCGGTGACCACCACGCGGTGCCCGGCGGCGGCCAGTTCGCGCACCGCCTCGGCGCAGCGGTCGGGGCTCCACGCGCGTGCGGGGACGCTGGCGCCGGGGTGCAGGACGACGTACGGCTCCGGGCCGGTGAGCCCGGCCGTGTCGGGCGGCGGGAGCACCCGGGGCCGGCCGTCGTCGGCCGCCGGGAACCCGGCGGCCTCGGCGAGGTCGAGCGCCGCCTCCACCTCGTGGGCGTGCGGGGCGCGGTGGTGGCGTACGTCGAGGAGGGAGCCGGGGTAGTCCTCGCTGTCGGCGGCGATGAAGTCCACGCCGGCCAGGCGCAGCAGCAGCGCGGTCGGCAGCGGGGACTGGTGGAACGACGTGAGGATCAGGGCCGTGTCGGCGTCGATGGTGTCGATGAGCAGCTCGACCTCGCCGCGGCCGACGGGCGGGGGCGTGAGGCCCACCCAGGGCGCGTCCCACACGAGGACGTCGTCGACGCCCGGGAGCAGCCGGGCGGCGGGCGCGCCGCGCGGTCCGCACAGCAGGGTGACGGTGTCGGCGCGGGCGGCGACCGCGCGGATGGCGGGTCCGGCGAGCAGGACGTCGCCGAAGCTGTCGAGACGGGTGACGAGTGCCTTCACGCGTCCCTCCCCTGCCTCGGGGCGGCCGTGTAGGCCTCCTGGATCGGGCGTTCGTCGGCGAGGACGCGGCCCTCGGGCGGTCCGTCCAGTACGGCGCGGACGGCGGTCAGCAGGTCGGGGGCGACATGGTCCGCGTCCGCGGTCTCCTCGGGCCGGGTGTGCGCGGTGGGGACGAGGATGCCGTGGGCGCCGGCGCGGCGGGCGGCCTCGACGTCGGCGCCGATGTCGCCGATGACGACGCAGTCGGCGGGGTTGGTGCAGATCCGCCCGGCCGCCCACAGCACCATGCCGGGCTGGGGTTTGCGGCAGTGGCAGCCGTCGTCGGGGCCGTGCGGGCAGACGGCGAACACCTCGAAGGGGCCGAGGAGTTCGTCGACGCGGTGGTTGACGCGGCGGACGTCGGCCTCGGTGAGCAGTCCCCGGGCGACACCGGACTGGTTGGTGACGACGCCGGTGCGGATGCCGCGTGCGCGCAAGCGGGCGAGCGCCTCGCGGGCGCCCTCGACGGGGCGTACGCGGTCGGGGTCGGCGTTGTAGGGGACGTCGTGGACGAGGGTGCCGTCGCGGTCGAACAGCACGGCCTTGACCGGGCTCATCGCGCCACCTCCTGCCAGGAGGGGGCGTGGCGGTGGCGCAGGGCGCCGGTCAGCCGGTGCCAGGTCGCGGCGGGCGGGATGAGCACGCTGGTCGCCAGCATGGTCGTCACCTCGTCGCGGGTGCGCGGGCCGGGGGCGATGCGGGCCCGGGCGAACTCCGCGGTGCCGGCCGCCCAGCCGAGCGCGCAGGCCGCGGCGGCCCGGCCGTGTCCGGTGGCGGCGAGGGCGCACGCGGCGACGCCCGCGGTGGTGATCGCCGCGTGCTTGCGGATCCGGCCGCGCGGCGCGACGGCCTTGTCCCACCAGTCGGGTCCGTGCAGCTGCCGCATGAGGGCGTCGTCGGCGTTGCCGCGCTGCTGGCGCACGGACACCCAGCGGTCGGCGGGGCGCACGGGGTGGCGGGTGGTGCGGCGGCCCTGCCGGATACGCCAGCCCGCGTCGAGGAGTCGCAGCGCGAGGTCGGCGTCCTCGCGGAAGGCGCGCCGGAAGCGTTCGTCGAAGCCGCCGGCCTGTTTGAGGGCGTCGGTGCGGTAGGCCATGTCGGCGGTGATCCAGTGGGCGCGGGCGAGTCCGGCGGTGCCGCGTTCCCAGTCGGTGGGCCGGCGTTCGCCGGGCAGCGGGACGGTGATGTCGCCCTGGACGCCGGCGATGTCGGGTGTCGCCTCGGAGAGGTCCTCGGCCAGTTGGTCGCCCCAGTGGGGTCCGACCTGGACGTCGTCGTCGAGGAACACGGTCCATGGCGCGGTCACGGCCCGCAGTCCGGTGTTGCGGGCGGCGGCGGGCCCGCGTCCGCCGCCGCTGAGCACGCGGGTGCGCTCGCGCAGGTCGCCGAGGACGCTCAACGGGTGTTCCAGCGTTCCGGGTTCGGGGTCGGGGCGGTCGTCGACGAGGACGATCTGCTCGGGGCGCGGCCCGGTCGCGGCGGCGAGCGCGGCGAGGCAGTCGGCGAGGGTGTCCCGTACGAGGGTGGGGATGACGACGGCGTAGGAGGTCATGCCGCTGCCCTCCCCGCGTCGAACATCCGCCCCCGGCGGACCGCGTACGGGCCGATGGCCAGCAGGTCGACGGGCGCGGAGCCGAAGCACTCCAGCGCGTCGCGCGGGTCGTCGACCATGGGCCGGCCGGCGGTGTTGAGGCTGGTGTTGACGACCACGGGCAGTCCGGTGCGCCGCTCGAAGGCGCTCAGCATCCGTGCCACCAGGGGTTCGCGCCGTTCCTCGACGGTCTGGATGCGGGCGGTGCCGTCGACGTGCACGACGGCGGGGATGCGGTCGCGCCACTCCTTCGCGACGTCGTGCACGAACAGCATGTACGGGCTGGGCAGCGGGCCGCCGGAGAACAGGTCGGCGGCGCGGTCGGCGAGGACCATCGGGGCGACGGGCCGGAACTCCTCACGGCCCTTGACGTGGTTGAGGCGTTCCAGGTTGTCGGCGCGGCCGGGGTGGGCGAGCAGGGAGCGGTGCCCGAGGGCGCGCGGCCCGTACTCGCTGCGGCCCTGGAACCAGGCGACCACTCCGTCCCGGGCCAGTTCCTCGGCGACGGTCTCGGCGATGTCGTCGGGCTTCTCGTAGGGGATCGCCGCCGTGTCGAGCCAGGCGCGCAGTTCGTCGTCGCTCCAGCCGCGGCCGAGGTCGGCGCCGGGCATCGGGTCGGCCTGTCCGGTCTCCGTCGCGGCGAGGTGCAGCGCCCCGCCGAGCGCGGTGCCGGCGTCCCCGGCGGCGGGCTGCACCCACACGTCCCGGTACGGGCCCTTGGCCACGATCTTGGAGTTGGCGACGCAGTTGAGGGCGACGCCCCCGGCCATCGTGAGTGCCTCGCCCCCGGCCTCGCGGTGCAGCCAGTGCACGAGCTCCAGCAGGACCTCTTCGAGGACGGCCTGGGTACTCGCGGCGAGGTCGGCGTGGTCCTGGTTCCAGGGTTCGCCCTTGGCGCGGGGCGGCGCGAAGGCGGCCCAGTCGACGCCGTGGGCGCGGAAGCCGCCGTGGCCGGTGGGGTGGACGTACTGCCGCAGCTGCGGCAGGAAGCGCGGGGTGCCGTAGGAGGCGAGGGCCATCACCTTGTACTCATCGCTGCTGCGCAGGAACCCGAGGTGTTCGGTGAGGTCCTCGTAGACCAGGCCGAGCGAGTCGGGCAGCGCCTGCGTGGCGAGGGTGTCGAGCTTGCCGTCGCGGTAGCGGCCGGCCAGGTGGGAGGCGGCCTCGCCGCGGCCGTCCAGGACGAGGACGGCGCTGTCGGGGTGCGGCGATGCGGGCCCGGCGGAGGCGGCGTGCGCGACGTGGTGGGGGACGAAGACGACCCGGTCGGGGTCGAGGCCGGGCAGGGCCTCGGCGAGGAACTCGGGGGCGCGGCGCGCGTACTCCAGGCGCAGTGGGTCCCAGGGGTCGTTCAGGCCCATGTCGCGGGCGGGCCGGGCGAGCTTCGGGTCGAAGGAGTAGGTGACGGCATCCAGGTCCCCGGGCCGCAGGCCCGCCTGCTCCAGGCACCAGCGGGCGGACAGCTCGGGCAGTTCCCACGCGGAGAACGGCAGTGGGCGCTTGCCGTGCTTGCGCCGGCTGAAGCGCTCCTCCTCGGCGGCCGCGACCGTGTGGCCGTCGACGACCAGAGCGGCGGCTGGGTCGTGGAACAAGGCGTTGATACCAAGGATGCGCATGTGCTCCGTCCCGAGCTGTGTGGCGTACTCCGGCGTCTCGGCGAGTGCCGCACTGCGGCTGTCTCAAACTGTTGGAGACAACTCACCGCCCGATAGCCGGATTTTTCACTTCATGTAGCGTTAAGAACCCACGCCGTGATCGCGCTCAGGCGGCCACGGAGCGCGAGAACCAGCCAATGGTCCGTTCGAGTCCCTCGCTCCAGCCGATACGGGGCTGCCAGCCGAGCCGCTCCCGGGCCAGCCGGGTGTCGGGGCGGCGCCGGGCCGGGTCGTCGACGGGGCGGTCCACGAACCGGATGCGGGAGGCGGAACCGGTGATCTCCACGATCCTGCGGGCCAGCTCCAGCATCGTGATCTCGTCGCCGCCGCCGATGTTCACGGGCCCGGTCTCGGCGGAGGCGGCCAGCGCGAGGACGCCGTCCACGGTGTCGTCGACGTAAGCCAGCGAGCGCGTCTGCCCGCCGTCCCCGGCGACGGTCAGGGGCATGCCGTCCAGGGCCTGCGCGATGAAGGTGGGGACGGCGCGGCCGTCGCCGGTGCGCATGCGGGGGCCGTACGTGTTGAAGATGCGGACGATGGCGGTGTCGGTGCCGCGCGCCTGGCGGTGGGCGGTGACCAGGGCCTCCGCGAACCGCTTGGACTCGTCGTAGACGCTGCGCGGTCCGATCGGGTTGACGTTGCCCCAGTACGTCTCGCGCTGCGGATGCTCCAGCGGGTCGCCGTACACCTCGGAGGTGGAGGCGAGCACGAGGCGGGCTCCGTCGGTGTGGGCCCGCTCCAGCGCGAGGCGGGTGCCCGTGCTGCCGACGTCGAGGGTCTCCAGCGGCAGCCGCAGGTAGTCGGCGGGCGAGGCCGGGCAGGCGAAGTGCAGAACGAGGTCGAAGCGGCCCGGCAGCGCCCGCCAGACCGCCGGGTCGGTGGCGTCACCGCGTACGAAGCGGAAGCCGGGCCACTGCTCCAGGTCGGCCACGTTGGCGCGGGAGCCGGTGGCCAGGTTGTCCAGGCACACGACCTCCGTGCCGGCGTCGACCAGCCGTGCGCACAGATGGGACCCCACGAAACCCGCACCGCCGGTCACCAGGGCCCGGCGCCAGGCGCGTCCGCTCACGGGACTCTCCTTCCGCTGGCGTTCACTTGCGTATCGGCGTGAGTAACCAGACGGGGAGCCGGAACACTATAAACCGGACGTATACACAGTGTGTATAGTCCCGGCATGCCTTCTCTGACCAAGAAGATGAAGAAAACGGGGACCGCGTTCCGAACGGCCGGAACGCTCGCGGCGACCGCCGCCCTGACACTGCTCCTGAGCGGCTGCTCGGGACTCGACACCACGGCTCCCAGCGCCGTCCGCGCCCAGGCGGCGACGGACGTCCGGGCAGCGCGCTTCGGCACCGTCGACTGCCGTGAGGTGAAGTGCATCGCGCTCACCTTCGACGCCGGGCCGAGCGAGCACTCCGCACGCCTGCTGGACATCCTGAAGGAGAAACAGGTCCCGGCGACCTTCTTCCTCCTCGGCAAGCGGCACATCGAGAAGTACCCGGAGCTGGTGCGGCGGATGGCGGACGAGGGCCACGAGGTGGCCAGCCACACCTGGGACCACAAGATCCTGACCCGGCTCAGACCCGAGGAGATACGCGAGGAGCTCGAACGCCCCAACCAGGAGATAGAACGCCTCACCGGCCGGCGCCCGACCCTGATGCGCCCGCCGCAGGGCCGCACCGACGACACCGTCCACGAGATCTGCCGCGAGCTGGGCCTCGCCGAGGTGCTGTGGAGCGTGACGGCGAAGGACTACACGACGACCGACCCGGACCTGATCACCCGCCGCGTCCTCGCCCAGGCGTCCCGGGACGGGATCATCCTGCTGCACGACATCTACGACGGCACGGTGCCGGCGGTGCCGGGGATCATCGACGCGCTCAAGGAACGGGGCTATGTGTTCGTGACGGTGCCGCAGTTGCTGGCACCGGGGAAGGCTGAGCCGGGAAAGGTGTACCGGTAGGGGCCGACAGAGGGTCGACGCCCCGGCGGGAAAAGGAGTTGCGGCCGCCGTCGCGCGCGGGGAGGGTGCGAGCGCACACCCCTTAGGGCGCTGAAGGGAGCACCGTTGTCGCACTCTGACACTCCGGTCGTCCGGGAGTTCGCCGTGGCGGACCGGGACGCCGGGCCGTACGGCATCACGGCCGGGCCGGACGGGGCGCTGTGGCTCACGTTCGTCCACAGCGGCCGGATCGGGCGTCTCACGCCGGACGGCGAGCTCACGCAGTTCGCGCTGGACTCGCCGTCCTGCCGCCCCATGGTCATCGCGCCCGGGCCGGACGGGGCGCTGTGGTTCACCCGCTCCGCGGACCACCGGATCGGCCGCGTCACGGTCGACGGCGAGACGGAATCGTTCGCCTTGCCGACGCCCGACTGCGGCCCCTACGGCATCACGGCCGGCCCGGACGGCGCGGTCTGGTTCACGCAGATGAACACGGACCGCATCGGCCGCCTGACGACCGACGGGGAGATCACCGAGTTCGCCCTCCCGGTGACGGGCACCTTCCCCTCGGCGATCACCCCGGGCCCGGACGGCGCCCTGTGGTTCACGCTCAACCAGGCCAACGCCATCGGCCGCATCACCGTCACCGGCGACATCCGCCTGCACCCCCTGCCCACCCCGGACGCCGGCCCGGTCGGTATCACCAGCGACGGCACCGACCTGTGGTTCGTCGAGATCGCGGCCGGCCGGATCGGCAGGGCCTCCCCCGACGGCCGGATCGAGGAGTTCCCCCTCCCCGACGGCACCTCCCGCCCCCACGCCATCACCACGACCTCCCGCGGAGCCTGCTGGTTCACGGAGTGGGGCACCAACCGCATCGGCCACCTCTCCCTCACGGGAGAACTCCTCGAACTCCCCCTCCCGTCCCCGAACTCCGAGCCGCACGGCATCACGACGACCCCGGACGGCACCGTGTGGGCGGCCCTGGAGACGGGAGCGGTGGCACGGGTGACTCCGTAGGCGAAGCGTTCGGGGGCGGGGAGTCCTTACGATCGTCGCGTGGCGAACATCCTGCTCGTACGTACCGTTCCGCTTCCCCTCGACGAGGCGTGGCGGCGGATCACGCTGTGGCCGCGGCACGGTGACGTGGTGCCGTTGACCTCGGTCAGGGTGGTTCCGCCCGAGCCGACCGGCGTGGGCACGGTCGTCGTAGCCCGGTCGGGTGTCGGGCCGCTGGCCTTCGAGGACCCGATGGAGGTCACGCTGTGGCAGCCGCCGGAGGACGGGGCGCCGGGGATGTGCCGCCTGGAGAAGCGGGGCCGGGTGGTGCTGGGCTGGGCGGAGCTGGAGGTGCGGCCGGGGCCCGGGGGCCGTAGCCGTGTGCTCTGGCGGGAGGAGATCCGAATCCGGCTGCTGCCGTCACTCTTCGACGGCCTGCTGCGGCTCTCGGCGCGGTACGTGTTCGGACGTGCGCTGAACCGTTTGCTCAGGCGTCCGTGACGCCCCGGCGGCAGCCGAGGGTGGCCTGCTGAGCCGCCTCAGGCCACCGACCCGATCCGGCCGGCCGGCTTCGGCCCCGGCTCGTGGTGGATCGGCATATGCGCCCCGGTCAGCGAGACCCCGTTGCCGCCGCGCCGCCCGGCGACGATCTCCGACGCGATCGACAGGGCCGTCTCCTCGGGCGTACGGGCCCCGAGGTCCAGGCCGATCGGCGAGTGCAGCCGGCTCAACTCCAGCTCGGTCACGCCGACTTCCCGCAGGCGTGCGTTGCGGTCCAGGTGGGTGCGCCGGGAGCCCATCGCACCGACGTACGCCACCGGCAGCCGCAGCGCCAGCTTCAGCAGGGGCACGTCGAACTTGGCGTCGTGGGTGAGGACGCACAGGACCGTACGGCCGTCGACGTCCGTGCGCTCCAGGTAGCGGTGGGGCCAGTCGACGACGATCTCGTCGGCGTCCGGGAAGCGCGCCCGGGTCGCGAAGACGGGGCGCGCGTCGCACACCGTGACGTGGTAGCCGAGGAACTTGCCGATACGGACCAGGGCCGAGGCGAAGTCGATCGCGCCGAACACGATCATGCGGGGTGCCGGGACCGAGGACTCGATCAGGACCGTGAGCGGTGCTCCGCATCGAGAGCCCCGCTCTCCGATCTCCAGGGTGCCGGTGCGGCCGGCGTCCAGGAAGGCGCCCGCCTCCCCGGCGACCGTGCGGTCCAGTTCCGGGTGGGCGCCGAAGCCGCCCTCGCAGGAGCCGTCGGCCCGGACCAGCAGGGCCCGGCCCGTCAGTTCGCGCGGTCCCGACACGATCCGCGCCACCGCCGCCGCCTCCCCTCGCGCGGCGGCGGTGAGCGCGGACGCGACCACCTGACGGACCGGATCGCCGGCCCGGACCGGGGTGACCAGGATGTCGATGACGCCGCCGCAGGTCAGACCCACGGCGAAGGCGTCGTCGTCGCTGTATCCGAAGCGCTCCAGGACGGTCTCGCCGTCCCGCAGCGCCCGCTCGCACAGCTCGTAGACCGCGCCCTCCACGCAGCCGCCGGAGACCGAGCCGATCGCCGTGCCGTCGGCGTCCACCGCGAGCGCGGCGCCGGGCTGCCGGGGCGCGCTGCCGCCGACGGCCACCACGGTGGCCACGGCGAAGTCACGGCCCTGCTCGACCCACCGGTCCAGCTCCTCGGCGATGTCCAGCATCTGTCTCGGTCTCCTTGGGGTCGCGGAGGGCCGGGCGTCAGTGGACGCCCAGCCAGCTCTCGATCGGGTTGAGGGCGAAGTAGACGAGGAACACCGCCGTCAGGATCCACATGAAGGCGCCGATCTCGCGCACCTTGCCCTGGGCGGTCTTGATGGCGACGTAGGAGATGACGCCCGCGGCGACACCGGTGGTGATGGTGTACGTGAACGGCATCAGGACGACCGTCAGGAACACCGGGATGGCGGTGGCCCGGTCGGCCCAGTCCACGTGCCGGGCGTTCATCAGCATCATCGCGCCGATGACGACGAGGGCGGCGGACGCGACCTCCTGCGGCACGATCGCCGTGAGCGGCGTGAAGAACAGACAGGCCGCGAAGAACGCACCGGTGACGACCGAGGCGAGGCCGGTGCGCGCGCCCTCGCCGACGCCCGTGGCCGACTCGATGAACACCGTCTGCCCCGAACCGCCGGACACGCCACCGATCGCGCCGCCGGCCCCGTCGATGAACAGCGCCTTGGACAGGCCCGGCATCCGGCCCTTGTCGTCGGCGAGCTTGGCCTCGGTGCCGACACCGATGATGGTCGCCATCGCGTCGAAGAACCCGGCCAGCACCAGCGTGAAGACGATCATGCCGACGGTCATCGCGCCGACCTCGCCCCAGCCGCCGAACTCCACGTCCCCGAAGAGCGAGAAGTCGGGCATGGACACCGCGCCGCCGTGCAGTTCGGGGGCCCCGGCCGCCCACTGCTTGGGGTCGATGACGCCCGCGGCGTTCAGGATCGCGGCGACGACCGTGCCGCTGAGGATGCCGATGAGGATGGCGCCCGGGATGTTCCGGGCCTGGAGCATGAAGATCAGCAGCAGGGTGCCGGCGAAGAGCAGCACCGGCCAGCCGGCCAGTTCGCCCGCCGGGCCGAGCGCGAGGGGAGTGGCCTTCCCCTGGTGCACGAAGCCGGACTTGTAGAAGCCGATGAGGGCGATGAACAGGCCGATGCCCATGGTGATGCCGTGCTTGAGCGCGAGCGGGATCGCGTTCATGATCATCTCGCGCAGGCCGGTGACGACCAGCAGCATGATGACCACGCCGTACATCACGCACATGCCCATCGCCTGCGGCCAGGTCATCTCGGGCGCGACCTGGGAGGCGAGGACCCCGGAGACGGACAGACCCGCGGCGAGGGCGAGCGGCACCTTGCCGACGAGACCCATGAGCAGGGTGGTGAGGGCCGCCGCGAACGCGGTCGCGGTGATCAGGCCCTGCTGCGCGAGGGTGTTCCCGGCCGCGTCCTTGCCGGACAGGATCAGGGGGTTGAGCAGGAGGATGTACGCCATCGCCATGAAGGTGGTGACGCCGCCGCGCACTTCGCGCGCGACCGTGGACCCTCTGTGGGATATGTGGAAGTACCGGTCGAGCCAGGACCGTCCGGCCGGGACGCGGGTGCCTTCGCCCGCGTCTTCGGCTGTGGTCCTCGGCTCCAGTGACTGCTGGGTCATGTGGGCCTACTCCCAAGTTTCATAGGGGGTTGGGATGCACGACCCGGGGGACGGCCCGAGACGAACTGGGAGCCCGGGGGACGAAGTCCCCCAGGACTATGCGACTGCTCAGCCCTCGGAGAGCTGTGTACCCGTCAGGTGCTCGGGCCGTACCGGGGTCCGGTTCAGCTCGAGCCCGGTCGCGTTCCGGATGGCCGCGAGGACCGCCGGGGTCGACGACAGGGTGGGCGCTTCGCCGATGCCGCGCAGCCCGTACGGGGCGTGGTCGTCGGCGAGTTCGAGGACGTCGACCGGGATGGTCGGCGTGTCGAGGATGGTCGGGATCAGGTAGTCCGTGAAGGAGGGGTTCTTCACCTTCGCCGTCTTCGGGTCGACGATGATCTCCTCCATGACGGCCACGCCGAGGCCCTGTGTCGTGCCGCCCTGGATCTGGCCGAGCACGGACAGCGGGTTGAGCGCCTTGCCGACGTCCTGGGCGCAGGCCAGCTCGATGACCTTCACCAGGCCGAGCTCGGTGTCGACCTCGACGACGGCGCGGTGCGCGGCGAAGGAGTACTGGACGTGCCCGTTGCCCTGGCCGGTGCGCAGGTCGAAGGGCTCGGTCGGCCGGTGCCGCCACTCCTCCTCGACCTCCACGACCTCGTCCTCCAGGACGTCGGCCAGGTCCCCGAGGACCTCGCCGCCGTCGGTGACGACCTTGCCGCCCTCCAGGAGCAGTTCGGCCGTCGCCCAGGCCGGGTGGTAGGAGCCGAACTTGCGGCGGCCGATCTCCAGCACCTTCTCGCGGACCAGCTCACAGGCGTTCTTCACGGCACCGCCGGTGACGTACGTCTGCCGGGAGGCCGACGTCGAACCTGCGCTGCCCACGCGGGTGTCGGCGGGGTTGATGGTCACCTGCGTGACGCCCAGTTCGGTGCGGGCGATCTGCGCGTGGACCGTGACACCGCCCTGCCCGACCTCGGCCATGGCCGTGTGGACGGTGACGACGGGCTCGCCGCCGACGACCTCCATCCGGACCTTCGCGGTCGAGTAGTCGTCGAACCCCTCGGAGAAGCCCACGTTCTTGATGCCGACCGCGTAGCCGACACCGCGTACGACGCCTTCTCCGTGCGTGGTGTTGGACAGACCACCCGGCAGCTCCCGCAGGTCGGCGCCCTCGCTGGACTCCCACTGGCGCTCCGGCGGCATCGGCATCGCCTTGACGCGGCGCAGGAGTTCGGCGACCGGGGCCGGCGAGTCGACCGGCTGCCCGGTCGGCATGAGCGTGCCCTGCTCCATGGCGTTGAGCTGCCGGAACTCCACCGGGTCCATGCCGAGTTTCTTGGCCAGCTTGTCCATCTGCGCCTCGTAGGCGAAGCAGGCCTGCACCGCGCCGAAGCCGCGCATGGCGCCGCAGGGCGGGTTGTTGGTGTAGAGGGCGATGGCCTCGATGTCCACGTCGTCGATCACGTACGGACCGACCGACAGGGAGGAGGCGTTGCCGACGACGGCCGGGGAGGCGGAGGCGTAGGCGCCGCCGTCCAGGACGATCCGGCACTTCATGTGCGTGAGCTTGCCGTCCTTGGTGGCCCCGTGCTCGTAGTGGAGCTTGGCGGGGTGGCGGTGGACGTGCCCGAAGAAGGACTCGAACCGGTTGTAGACGATCTTGACGGGTTTGCCGGTGCGCAGCGCCAGCAGGCAGGCGTGGATCTGCATCGACAGGTCCTCGCGGCCGCCGAACGCGCCGCCGACGCCGGACAGCGTCATCCGCACCTTGTCCTCGGGCAGGCCGAGCACGGGCGCGATCTGGCGCAGGTCGCTGTGCAGCCACTGGGTGGCGATGTAGAGGTGGACGCCGCCGTCCTCCTCCGGCACGGCGAGGCCGGACTCGGGGCCGAGGAAGGCCTGGTCCTGCATGCCGAAGGTGTACTCGCCCTCGACGATCACGTCGGCCCGCTTGCGGGCCTCCTCCACGTCCCCGCGGACGATCGGCTGGCGGTGGACGATGTTCGGGTGCGGCACGTGCCCGGCGTGGTGGTCGTCGCGGCCCTCGTGGACGAGGATCGCGTCGGGCGCGGTCGCGGAGGCCTCGTCGGTGATGACGGGCAGTTCGCGGTAGTCCACCTTGATCTTGGCGGCGGCGCGGCGCGCGGTCTCCGGGTGGTCGGCGGCGACGATCGCGACCGGCTCGCCGTGGTGGCGGACCTTGCCGTGGGCGAGGACCGGGGTGTCCTGGATCTCCAGCCCGTAGTTCTTCACCGCGGTCGGCAGGTCGTCGTACGTCAGCACGGCGTAGACGCCCGGCGTGGCCAGGGCCTCGCTGGTGTCGATGGACACGATCTCGGCGTGCGCGACGGTCGACCGGAGGATCTGGCCCCACAGCATGTCCTCGTGCCACATGTCGGACGAGTACGCGAACTCGCCGGTGACCTTGAGGGTGCCGTCGGGGCGCAGCGTGCTCTCGCCGATGCCGCCCTTGGTCTGGGATCCCTGGGTGATCTTCGTGGGGGTTCCGCTGGGGGAAGCCATGATCAGACCGCCTCTCCCTGCCGGGCGGCCGCCAGGCGGACCGCGTCCATGATCTTCTCGTAGCCGGTGCAGCGGCACAGGTTGCCCGACAGGGCCTCGCGGATGTCCGCGTCGGTCGGGGTCGGGTTGCGCTCCAGCATCTCGTCGGCGGCGACCAGCAGACCGGGGGTGCAGAAGCCGCACTGGACGGCGCCGGCGTCGATGAACGCCTGCTGGATCGGGGAGAGCTCGGTGCCCTCGCCGGTCTGCGAGTCGGTGCCCTTGGCCTCCCACTGCTGGGCGTTCTGCAGCGTCGTACCGCACGCGTCACTCGCGCAGGAGCGCTGCTTGGCGTAGTCGGCGAGGCCCTCGACGGTGACGACCTCGCGGCCCTCCACCTGCCCGGCCGCGACCAGGCACGAACACACCGGCACGCCGTCCAGCCGGACCGTGCACGATCCGCACTCGCCCTGCTCACAGGCGTTCTTCGAACCCGGCAGGCCGAGCCGCTCCCTGAGCACGTACAGCAGGGACTCGCCCTCCCACACGTCGTCGGCTTCCTGCGGACGGCCGTTGACCGTGAAGTTGACGCGCATTACGCAGCTCCCTCGGTGGTGCGGCGGGTGCCGCGGTAGGACTCCCAGGTCCAGGTCAGCGTGCGGCGGGCCATGACGCCCACCGCGTGGCGGCGGTAGCTCGCGGTGCCCCGGACGTCGTCGATCGGGTTGCAGGCGGCGGAGCACAGGTCCGCGAACTGCTTGGCGACCGACGGGGTGATGATCTTCCCGTTGTCCCAGAAGCCGCCCTCCTCCAGCGCGGCGTTCAGGAACTCCTCGGCGGCCTTGGCCCGAACGGGTGTCGGCGCGGCCGAACCGATGCCGGTCCGCACGGTCCGCGTCTCGGGGTGCAGTGCCAGCCCGAAGGCGCACACGGCGATGACCATCGCGTTCCGGGTTCCCACCTTGGAGAACTGCTGCGGCCCGTCGGCCTTCTTCACGTGCACGGCGCGGATCAGCTCGTCGGGGGCCAGCGCGTTGCGCTTCACACCCGTGTAGAACGCGTCGATCGGGATGCGACGCGCCCCGCGCACCGACTCCACCTCCACCTCGGCGCCCGCGGCGAGCAGGGCGGGGTGGGCGTCGCCGGCCGGGGAGGCGGTGCCGAGGTTGCCGCCGACGCCGCCGCGGTTGCGGATCTGCGGGGAGGCGACCGTGTGCGAGGCCAGGGCGAGCCCCGGCAGCTCGGCGCGCAGGTTCTCCATGATCGTCGTGTACGGCACGGAGGCACCGAGCCGCACGCTCTCCTCGCCGACCTCCCACTCGCAGAGGTCTCCGATGCGGTTCAGGTCCATGAGGTACTCGGGCCGGCGGTGGTCGAAGTTGATCTCGACCATCACGTCGGTGCCACCCGCAATCGGCACAGCGGTGGGATGCTCGGCTTTCGCGGCGAGCGCCTCCTCCCAGCTGGCGGGGCGAAGGAAGTCCATGACCGGCTCTCTTCTTCGTCTTCTCGTGGGGCGTTCAGATTGAGCCAATCCGTGTGCGGCGGTCCCGGCTCGTTCCTGTGCTGTCAACGCGTAATGGCCTCAGTACACAGGCCGGTGCTCCGGCGCGGTCAGTCACGGAAACCATGAAGGAGTTGGCTGGCCAGGACGGGCATCTTGTAGATTCGTATGAACGGAGGCCATCAGCAACCTCCTCGTTTTCCTGTGGAAACGCGCGACACAGCCGCGTGACCTGGGACACAGCCAGGACCGGCAAGATCCACCATGGATTTCGAGACAAAGAACGGCGGCGACGAGAAATGCGGCTGCGCGCACTGCTGGACACCGACGCGCTGGGCCTCAAGCTGCTCGGCGGCGAGGACGAGCTGGACCGCTCCGTGCGCGGGGTGATGACCACCGACCTGCGCGACCCCAGCCGCTACCTCTCGGGCGGCGAGCTGGTCCTGACGGGCCTGGCCTGGCGCCGGGACGCCGCGGACTCGGAGCCGTTCGTGCGGATCCTGGTGCAGGAGGGGGTCACGGCCCTCGCCGCGGGCGAGGCCGAGCTCGGGGACGTACCGGACGACCTGGTCGAGGCCTGCGCCCGCCACCGCCTGCCGCTCTTCGCGGTGCACGAGTCGGTGGCGTTCGCGACGATCACCGAGCACGTCGTACGGCAGGTCTCCGGCGAGCGCGCGGGCGACCTCGCGGCCGTGGTGGACCGCCACCGCCGGATGATGACCTCGGGCCCGGCGGGCGGCGGCCCGGACGTCGTCCTGGACCTCCTGGGCTCCGACCTGGACCTGCGCGCCTGGGTCCTCTCCCCCACCGGCCGCCTGATCGCGGGCCCGAAGGCGGCGGGCCCCGCCCTCACCGCCGAGACCTGCGGCCGGCTGGCGGCGGAACACCTGGCCGCCACCCGCACGGGCCGCCGCGCCCCGCACCGCGTCCTCCTGGGTGGCACCACCTACTCCCTCTTCCCCATCCGCTCGACGGGCCGCGCACCGCAGACCGCCCGGGACGCCCGCGAGACGGTCCTGTCCGACTGGCTGCTCGCCGTCGAGGCGGACGCCGGGGACTGGGCGGAGGAGCGCCTCGACCTGCTCTACGGCGTCACCCAGCTGATCGCGGTCGAGAGGGACCGGCGCGAGGCCGCCCGCACCGTCCGCCGCCGCCTCGCCCAGGAGGTCCTGGAACTGGTCCAGACGGGCGCTGCCCCCGCGGAGATCGCCGCCCGTCTCCGGGTGGCCGCCCCGGTCCTGCTGCCCGGCCTCGGGGCCGCGCCGCACTGGCAGGTGGTCGTGGCCCGGGTCGACTGGGACGGCGCCGAGATCGAGGAGGGCCCGGTCGCCCAGGCCCTGCTCGAGGAGATCCTCGTCGACCCCCTGTCGCCGGGCCCGGAGCACTCCGACCGCATCGCCGTGGCCCACACGGGCGACGAGGCCGTCGCCCTCGTCCCGCTCCCCGCCGTCCCGACGGAGCCCGACGGCTCCGGGAGCGACGTCCTCGCGGACGCGCTCCTGGAGTCCGTCCGGGACCCCCTGACGGCCGGCCTGAACGACGACGGCCGTCTCACGCTGGGCGTCAGCGCGGCCGTGCACTCGGCGGAGGGCCTGCGCGGCGCACTGGAAGAGGCCCGCCACGCCCGCCGGGTGGCGGCGGCCCGCCCGGGCCGGGTCTGCGCGGCGGGACACCAGGAGCTGGCCTCCCACGTCCTCCTGCTGCCCTTCGTCCCGGACGACGTCCGCCGCGCCTTCACGGCCCGCCTCCTGGACCCGCT
The DNA here is from genome assembly GCF_055562795.1 of Streptomyces sp. NPDC016851. NCBI lineage: Bacteria > Bacillati > Actinomycetota > Actinomycetes > Kitasatosporales > Streptomycetaceae > Streptomyces > Streptomyces sp. NPDC016851. The sequence continues at coordinate 107,827 of NZ_JBVHEP010000017.1, read as the reverse complement.
GCGTGATTACGACCGCCGCCACCGCGCAGAGCTGATCCCCACGCTGGAGGCGTTCCTGGACTGCGACGGCTCCTGGACGCGCTGCGCCTCCCGGCTGCACCTCCACGTCAACACCCTGCGCTACCGGGTGGGACGCATCGAGCAGTTGACGAGCCGTGACCTGTCCCGCCTCGAAGACAAGCTGGACTTCTTCCTGGCACTGCGCATGAGCTGATACACAGGGTGTCCCGGCGGCAAACCCGGGACACCCCCGAGTCCCACGACTTTGTGAAATCCTTCACCCACCCTCTTGGCCCGGCCCCGCGATTCGTGCTGAGATGCCGCCACCACTCAACAGCTCGATGGCGTGCTCGGGGAGGGCAACGTGGCGCATTCCGCCATGTCTGGTAACGGAACGACCGCCGGTGACGATCCCCTCCAGACCGCGGTATGGCGGCTGCGCTCACGCGCGTGCTGGTCCGACGCGGCCGCCCTGCTGCTACCGGCCACCCCCGCGGCGGCGCTGCAACGCGCCTCGCTGCTGGTGGAACGGTGTCTGTACACGGAGCAGGGCTGGGAGGAGGCCGAGGACGCCCTGCGCACGGCGGAGGCGCTGGCCCACAGCGACGACGAGCGGGGCGCGGCCGCTTGTGAACGCGGGTACTTGGCCTACGCCTCGACCGTGCTCGCGGTGCGCGACCGGGCCGACGAGGCGCGGGCGGCGCTGGGGCGGGCCGCGGCGCTGGTCCCTCCGGGGGCTGAGCAGCGGGCCCTGCTGGACTTCCGTCGCGGGCTGGTCGCGGAGAACCTGACGCGTTCCCCGCAGGCGGCGCGGGCCGCGTACCGCCGCGCGCACGCGGGGGCGACGGCGCAGTCCGACCCGTTGCTGCTGTCCTTCACGTGGCGGCACCTGGCCGGACTCGCGTTGCGGGAGGGGGAGTTGGCGGAGGCCCGGCACGGTTTCTCGGAGTCGCTGCGGATCCGTGAGGAGCTGGGTTATCTCGTCGGTACGGCACCGGCGCTGGTGTCGCTGGCCGACACGGAGACGGAGCCGGAGGCGTCGCGCCTGCGGGAGGAGGCCCGGCGGTTGCTCCGGTTGCTCGGGGGGGTGCCGACGTGGCTGGCGCGGCAGTTGGCTCCGGTGCCTCCGGCGGCTACGGCTTGAGGGCGCTGTCAGGTGCCCGGCGTGGTCGCTGAGGCCGGGTGGGTGCGCAACTCGGCGCGACGAGGTGCCGCTGCGCCCACCCGTGCCGCCTGGGGGCACCTCCCAGGCCCTTAAGGCACTGGGGGAGGCACGACTGCCCGCAGCTCAGTGCGCCCGCACCCGCGTACGCACGGAAGGGGACGTGTCGGGGGGTGTCCGCCCGCAGCGGTTGGCGCGTCAACGGACAGTTAGTCGGTTCGCAACCCCATCGCGCCGTTCCGAGGACGGACACCCCCCGGCGCGGCCCCGACCCACACGCCGGCCGCAGGCGCACGGCGCGACACCCCCACTCAGCCCGCGCCCGCGAAGTGCTCCCCCACCAGCGCCCGCACCACGTCCAGATCGCGGGCGATCAACGCGTCCAGCAACGCCGTGTGTTCATGCGCGTCCGCCACCAGATCGGCCCGGCCCCGTATCCCCGGCCCGCTCCCCACCAGCGGCCACTGCGCCCGCCGGTGCAGGTCCTCCGCGATCTGCACCAGCTGATCGTTCCCGGAGAGCGACAGCACCGCCCGGTGGAACCCCCGGTCGGACTCCGCGTAGGTCGCCCGGCAGCCGGAGGACGCCGCGCGGACCGTCGCCTCGGCGAGAGGGCGCAGCGCGGCCCAGCGCTCCGCCGGCACCGTCCGCGCCAGCCGCAGCATCACCGGCACCTCGATCAGCGCCCGCACCTCGGCCAGCTCCGCCAGCTCCCGAGCCCCCCGCTCGACCACCCGGAACCCACGGTTCGGCACGACCTCGACGGCACCCTCCAGGGCCAGCTGCTGCATGGCCTCCCGCACCGGCGTCGCCGAGACCCCGAACCGCTCGCCCAGCACGGGCGCCGAGTACACCTCCCCGGGCCTGAGATCCCCGGCCACCAGCGCGGCCCGCAGCGCGTCGACGATCTGCCCGCGCACCGAGGACCGCTGGACGACGGGCCGGCTGCGCGGAGCAGCCGGCGGGGCGGGCTCACTGTGCGTGTGCTCCCCCCGCACCTCGGCACCGGTGCCAGGCCTCAGCCGCCCCGCATCCGCCGCCCCGGCCTGCTGCGGCACCCGGGCCTGTCCACCCGGCAGCTCCGCCCCCGGCACCCCCGCCCTCGGCACCTCCGCCCCGGCGGAGCCCTGCGCGCCCTGCTTCACGGCTCGGCTCCTCCTCCGGACGTATCGGTACTTGGGGTCATTACGGCGGGTTGTTACTCGTCCGTCAAGCACCATAAGCGCACCGGCCGCCAGTTCAAATCCCAGCGATCTTCGATAAGGTAAGGCTTACCTTCAAACAATCCGTTCAACAGACGCGGACCGGTGATCACATGCCCCAGCCCCCTTCGGCCCTCTCCGGCGCGTACGCCCGTCTGGCCGAGGTCCTCCCGGGGCTGGCCATCACGGAGCTGACCGCCGAGAACGAAACCCCCCAGGGGGGCAACTGGATCACCGCCGCCGCGCTCGCGGAAGCCGGCCCCGGCCTCGACACGTTCCTGTCCTGGGACGACGCCCAGATACGCCGGGACTACGGCCGGCAGGCACGGCCCGATGTCATCGCCAGCTTCGGCCTGCACCGCTACGCCTGGTCCGCCTGCCTCCTGATCACCGTTCCCTGGTTCCTGCACCGCCGCGTCCCCCGTTACCCGGTGACGCACGTCTCCTACGACCGCACCGCCCCCGCCCACCCCGTCGGCCACCTGGCCGTCCGCCCGTCCGGTTTCGCCTGCCTGCCCGGCGACGAGGCCGCCGCACTGCCCGGCGCCCGGGTCGTCCCGGACGAGGAGGCGCTGCGGGCCGAGGTGCGGTCGGCGGTCGCGGATCACCTGGAGCCGGTCCTGGCCGGTTTCGGCCCCCGGATGCGGCGCCGCGGCCGGGCCCTGTGGGGTATGGCGACGGACGAGATCGTCGAAGGGCTCTGGTACGTCGCCCAGTTGCTCGGCGAGATCGAGGAGCGGCGCGCGATGCGCGAGCTGGAGCTGCTGCTGCCGGGCGCGACCAAGCCGTACGTGGGCACGGCGGCCTTCCGTGAACTGACCGGCCCCGACGGGGAGCCACTGCGCACCCGGGACCGCGCGAGCTGCTGCATGTTCTACACCCTGCGCCCCGAGGACACCTGCGCCACCTGCCCGCGCACCTGTGACGCCGACCGCGTCACCAAGCTGCTGGCCACGGCCAGTTGAAACAACCCCGGGCAGACCAGGACAGAGCAGTCCCGCCACCCCGGTAGGATCATCGCCGCACCGGCCACCCACTCGCGTGCAGCCGATTCACCCCTTCCCCACGGGTCACGGAAAGTTTCCGGGGAACCACCCGCACGGGTACTCTTCTTCGAACTCAACTCCTGCTCTTCAAGCGGCAGTTCGAGCAGAATGCCGCCCAGGGTAATCCCTTGCACTTCCTTGGCGGCCTCTTGCCCCGAAACCCCCTGAGGGCCGGTGGGATTGGGCCACTATGGCGGGCGTTACGCCCTATCCCAATGCAAGGGACCACCCAGATGAGACTGACCGACATATCGCTGAACTGGCTGCTTCCGGGCGCCGTGCTTCTCCTGGGCATGCTGGCGGCGGTGGCGGTGCTCGCGCGCGGCAAGCGCTCCTCGGTCAAAGACACGAGCGCGGACGATTCCTGGGAGCGCAACGAGGAACGCCGCAGACGCAAAGAGGCCCTTTACGGCACCGTCTCCTACGTCCTCCTGTTCTGCTGCGCGGCCGTCGCCGCCGCGCTCTCCTTCCACGGCCTGGTCGGCTTCGGCGAGCAGAACCTCGGCCTTTCCAACGGCTGGCAGTACCTCGTCCCGTTCGGCCTGGACGGCGCGGCGATGTTCTGCTCCGTACTCGCCGTGCGCGAGGCCAGCCACGGTGACGCGGCGCTCGGCTCGCGGATACTGGTCTGGACGTTCGCGTTCGCCGCGGCCTGGTTCAACTGGGTGCACGCGCCCAGGGGCGTCGGCCACGACGGCGCCCCCCACTTCTTCGCCGGCATGTCCCTCTCGGCGGCGGTCCTCTTCGACCGCGCGCTGAAGCAGACCCGCCGGGCCGCCCTGCGCGAGCAGGGCCTGGTGCCGCGCCCGCTGCCGCAGATCCGTATCGTGCGCTGGCTGCGCGCCCCGCGCGAGACGTACAGAGCCTGGTCGCTGATGCTTCTGGAGGGTGTGCGCAGCCTGGACGAGGCCGTCGACGAGGTGCGCGACGACAAGCGCAAGAAGGACGAGGCCCGCCAGCGGCGGCGCGACCAGCAGCGCGTGGAGCGCGCCCAGTTGAAGGCGATCAGCCGCGGTCACCGCGGCCATCTCGGCCGTGGTGCCGGCCGGCAGCTGGAGGTGCAGGTGGAGCGCGGCTCCTCGCAGGTCACCGCGGAGCCTGCCATATCCGCGCCGGAACCACTGCCCGTGCGCTCGCGTCCCTCCCTTCAGCCCGTTCGCCACGGGGCTGACCCGGTGACCGTCGACCTCACCGCGGAGGACGACACGCAGGCGCTGCCGCGTCTGGACTCTCTGGAGCGCAAGCTCAAGGACCTGGAGCAGCAGTTCGGCTGACCGAGCGGCTCAGAGACAGCGCCGGGAAGGGGCGTGGCCTGCGGGCCGCGCCCCTTTCCCCGTTTTCCCCGCTTTCCCCGTTCTTCTGCGCTTCTCTCTCCGTGCGGCCGTGTTCACGCCGCCTCGGCCTCCAGCTCGAACCAGACGGCCTTGCCCACGCCGTGCGCCCTGACTCCCCAGGCGTCCGCGAGGGACTGCACCAGGAACAGGCCTCTGCCGTTCGTACCGTCGTCGGCGACCGGTACGCGCAGCCGGGGCCTGCGGGCCACGAAGTCCCGTACCTCCACCCGTAGTCCACGGGGTCCGACGGTGGCGGTCAGGACCGCGTCGTGGTCGGTGTGGACGATCGCGTTCGTGACGAGTTCGCTGGTGAGCAGTTCCGCCACGTCCGCTCGCGCGGTCCTCCCCCACTGCCCGAGCAACTCCCGCAGGGCTCTGCGGGCTTCCGGCACGGCCCGCAGGTCGGCCCGCCCGAGTCTGCGCCTCAACTGAGGCGCCGGCACCTGCTCCGTGACGTCTTCGGCCTGGTCCTCCGCCGTCTTCGCCGAGAAGGCCCCGATCGTTATGGGACCGCCTCCTCGTGCCTGCCTCTCCATGACCCCCGCCCGCGCGCCGATGTCGGTTCCCCTCCTGCTCGAACACGTTCACGGGGATCCATGCCCCATCGGGCACGCGGCAGTCATGTCGAATCGTCAACGACCGGATGTTCGGCCATGTGGCCGGGACCGGCGAGCCGGGCGGAGGGGCCGTGAGCAGTACGACGGCGAAGGGAAGGGGGACAAGAGGGTAGCCGCAAGACGTCCCGCGTCGGATCCTGACCGCCGGAGATCGGACGAACTGCCGATGGGCGGCTGCCGATCCTTCCGTACGCGGTGAAGGGATGGTGCGACCGGTCCCCGCGCGGGGCGGTCCCGTGAAGTTGGCCGAAGTACGACGGTCTCCACCGCGGCTTCCGGCCGGTACGGGGGCCGTCCTCCCGACCCCCGTGGCGGGAGGACGGCCCCGGTCCCTTCCGGTGGCCGCCCGGTCAGTACAGCTTGTTGACGGCGGTGGTCGTCGTCTTCTTGAAGGCGGCCACGGGCGCGTCGTCGAAGTCGCCCATCTGCCCCCACTTCACGACGGTGACGGTCCTGCCGTCCCGCCCGACGGACAGCAGCGAGATGTCCGTGGCGCCCCAGGACGTCTCGGTGTGCAGGCCACGGACGCGGGCGCCCTCCTCGACGGGCAGCGAACCGTAGTCCCGGCCCTCGGCCTCGACGTCAGGGTAGGACTCCTCGATGCGGTCGGCGCAGGTGCGGATCAGGTCGTCGTAGTGCTTCGCCAGGGCCTTGGCCAGGGCGGGTGTGGTCGCCACGACGGTCAACTGCACGGCGCCGGTGTCCAGGTCGGTCCGGAACTCCCGGTGCTTGTAGTCGTAGTCGAGCACGCCCTCCGTGCTCACGCAGGAGCCGAGTCCCTCCGGGAACCCGTCGGTGACCGGGCCGGCCGTCCAGGCCGAGGTCGGGTGCGGCGGCAGCTGGGACGCCGACAGGAACTTCGGTGCGGAGGCCTTCGGCGCGGCGCCGGCGGCCGGTGCCGTGAGGACCGTGCCCGCCGCGAGGGCGGCGACGGTCAGGGCGGCGAGAGCGCTTGCTCGGATGCGCATGGGCATGGGTGTTCCCCCGTGAACGAGTGCGTGGATGTGGGTGCCGCGGCGAGGCCGGCTGGTCGGCCCGGGCCTGGTCGGTGCGACACCAAGAGCATCAGCGGTCCCACCGCCCGGATGCAACAGCTCGCAGCCGATCCGGCACGGTGGAACCATCCCAGCCCGTCTGACGTGCAGGTACATGGGGTGCCTGGGATGCCGTTCCGGGCCGGGCCGAGCTGTAAGGACGGGGGAACGGTGTCGGTGCAGGACGACGTCGACGACGTCGGGGAGTTCGCGGCGCTGCTGAGGACGCTGAAGGAGCGCACGGACCGCAGTTACGGTTCACTGGCCCGGCGCCTGGCCATGAACACCTCGACCCTGCACCGCTACTGCGCGGGCGAGGCGGTCCCGCTCGACTTCGCGCCCGTGGAGCGCTTCGCCGCCCTGTGCGGGGCGTCAGCGGAGGAACGTCTGGAGCTGCACCGCCGCTGGCTCCTCGCGGTGGCGGCACGTCAGCGTCCTCGGCCGGCGAGCACTGCCGGTACGGCGGAGACGGGCACGGATACGGACACGGATACCGACACCGACACCGACACCGAGATGGTGGACGGCCCTGTCGAAAGCCCTCCGGAAGCGGACTCACTCCCCGGCCGGCCCTGGTACCGCCGCAGACGCGTCGCGGTCGGACTGGCCGCCGCCTGCGCGGTGTTCGCGGCGCTCGGGACCCTCGCCGCGCTGCCGGACGGGCGGCGTGCGTCCGCCGGCGACCGGCCCGGCACTGCCGCTCCGGCCCCGTCCGGTACGGCGAAGACGGAAGCCCCGGACGAGAGGAAGAGCCCCTCCCCTGCCCCGAGCGGCACCTCCCCCACTCCGCGGCGGTCTTCACCCTCCGCCGCCCCGAAGCCGCTGAAGCCCTCCCCGTCACCCTCCGTCCGCACCACCCCGCCCGCCGGCGGAACCGCCTCCGGCCCACCCCTCACCTGGTCCGCCGACTCCCAGGCGTGGAAGCTCGGCTGTGGTCACGACTACGTCGTCGCCGAGCCGCCCGAGCAGGTGCCACCGCCGCCGGTCCCCCAGGACGCCGGGGTCTGGGCCGCGTCGCAGAACGCGGTGCACGGCGGCGAGACGCTCGTGCGGCTGTCCGTGCAGGGGCGGACCGACACGGCCGTCGTGCTGGAGGCGCTGCGCGTACGCGTGGTGGGGCGCTCGGCCCCGGCGCCGGGCAACGCCTATGCCATGGACCAGGGGTGCGGCGGTTCGATCACCCCGCGCTCCTTCGACGTGAACCTGGACAAGGACCGCCCCATCGCCCGCGCGGTGGCCGGGAGCGACGCGGGTACGCCGATCCCGGCGGTGCGCATGCCCTACCGGGTCTCCGCCCGCGACCCGGAGGTGCTGCTGGTCAACGCCAGGACCCAGGGGTGCGACTGCCGCTGGTACCTGGAGCTCGACTGGTCCTCCCAGGGCCGCACGGGCACGGTCCGGATCGACGACGCCGGCCGCCCGTTCCGGACCAGCGGCATCAAGGGCCTGCCCCGCTACACGTACGACACATCCGAACGCCGGTGGGCGCCGTACAGCTAGAGCCTGGGCACGTTGCGCAGGTTGGAGCGGGCCATCTGGACCATGCGGCCGACCCCGCCGTCCAGCACCATCTTGGAGGCGGACAGGGCGAACCCGGTCACCATCTCCGCCTTGATCTTGGGCGGGATGGACAGGGCGTTGGGGTCGGTGACGACGTCGACGAGCGCCGGGCCCTTGTGCTTGAAGGCGTCCTTCAGGGCTCCGGCGAGGTCCTTGGGCTTCTCGACGCGTACGCCGTAGGCACCGCAGGCCTGGGCGACGGCGGCGAAGTCGGGGTTCTTGTTGGTGGTGCCGTAGGACGGGAGTCCGGCGACCAGCATCTCCAGCTCGACCATGCCGAGGGAGGAGTTGTTGAAGAGGACGACCTTGACCGGGAGGTCGTACTGCACCAGCGTCAGGAAGTCGCCCATCAGCATGGAGAACCCGCCGTCGCCGGACATCGAGACGACCTGCCGCTTCCGGTCGGTGAACTGCGCACCGATCGCCATGGGCAGCGCGTTGGCCATGGAGCCGTGGGAGAAGGAACCGATGACGCGGCGACGGCCGTTGGGTGAGATGTAGCGGGCGGCCCAGACGTTGCACATGCCGGTGTCGACGGTGAACACCGCGTCGTCGGAGGCGACTTCGTCGAGTACGGACGCCACGTACTCGGGGTGGATCGGCGTGTGCTTCTCGACCTTGCGGGTGTAGGCCTTCACCACCCCCTCCAGCGCGTCCGCGTGCTTCTTCAGCATCCGTTCGAGGAAGCGGCTGTTCTTCTTCTCCTCCACCCGCGGGATGAGGCAGCGCAGCGTCTCGCGCACGTCGCCCCACACCGCGAGGTCCAGTTTCGAGCGGCGGCCGAGGTGTTCGGGCCGGACGTCGACCTGGGCGATCTTCACGTCGTCGGGGAGGAAGGCGTTGTACGGGAAGTCCGTGCCGAGCAGGATCAGCAGGTCGCACTCATGGGTGGCCTCGTAGGCGGCGCCGTAACCGAGCAGCCCGCTCATGCCGACGTCGAACGGATTGTCGTACTGGATCCATTCCTTGCCGCGCAGGGCGTGCCCCACCGGGGACTTGATCTTCCCGGCGAACTCCATGACCTCGGCGTGAGCACCGGCCGTGCCGCTGCCGCAGAACAGGGTGACCTTGTCGGCGTCGTCGATCATCTCGACGAGCCGGTCGATCTCGGCGTCGCCGGGGCGGACCGTCGGCCGGGACGTGACCAGCGCGGTCTCGGCGGCCTGCTCCGGGGCGGGCTCGGCGGCGATGTCGCCGGGCAGGGAGACGACGCTGACGCCGGAGCGGCCGACGGCGTTCTGGATGGCGGTCTGGAGCAGCCGGGGCATCTGCTTCGGACTGGAGATCAGCTCGCTGTAGTGGCTGCACTCGGCGAACAGCCGGTCGGGGTGGGTCTCCTGGAAGTAGCCGAGGCCGATCTCGCTGGACGGGATGTGCGAGGCGAGGGCGAGGACCGGGGCCATGGAGCGGTGGGCGTCGTAGAGGCCGTTGATGAGGTGGAGGTTGCCGGGCCCGCAGGAACCGGCGCAGGCGGCGAGCTTGCCGGTGATCTGCGCTTCCGCCCCGGCGGCGAAGGCGGCGGTCTCCTCGTGCCGGACGTGGATCCAGTCGATGGCGGAGTTGCGGCGGACGGCGTCGACGACGGGGTTGAGGCTGTCGCCGACGACCCCGTAGAGGCGTTTGACTCCGGCGCGGGTCAGGATGTCGACGAACTGCTCCGCGACGTTCTGTTTGGCCATGTCTGTCGTCTGCCCCTTCGGTCTCCTGGGATCCCTCCGGGTTCCATCAAGTCACACCAGGCGCCGTCACGCCTCCCAAACGGCCGCGGCCGTACGGTCGTCCGCATAACCCTTGACCCGTACTTGGGAGTCCGCGAGGAACGCGGCGAGGCCGGGCGGCTCGGGGCGGGACCACCGCTCGGCGAGGTAGTCGCCCAGTTCGGGTTCGCCGCGCAGCGGGTCGGCGAGGCCGCCGCTGCACACGAGGAGCGTGTCACCCGGGCGGGCGACGGAGGTACGGAAGCGGAAGGGTTCGCGGGGTGGTTCCGGGGCCGGTTCGTAGGGGCTGGGCGGGGTCGGGATGCCCAGGTCCATGGTGAGCCGGTCGCCGCCGGGCGTCTCGGAGGGCGGCGATCCGAAGCCCACGACGGGTTCACCCTTGATCTCGGTGACCTGGGGTTCTATGTCCTGCCACTCGCCGTCCCGCAGCCGGAACAGCCCGCCGGGTCCGACGCCGAAGAAGACGCGCGTACGGCACTCGGGGTCGCCGGGCAGCAGCAGACAGCGCAGGCCGGCCGCGTACTCCTCCGGCTCGACGCCCTGTTCGGCGGCGCTGGCGCGGAGCTTGCCGAGGCTGCGGTCGGTGAGGCGGTGCAGCCCGGACTTGAGGTCGCCGCGCCGCCCCGCCCTTATGTCCTCCACGAGCCGCGCGTGACTGCGCCCGACGGCCCGGCCGATCCAGTGACAGGCCTCTGCGGCGGCCCGGTGCGCCCCCGGTGTGGCCCGGGCCCCGGTCGCCATCGCCACCAGCAGCAGCGCCTGCTCGCCGGTGCCGAACCGCGCGGTCAGCAGCGAGTCCCGCCGTGGCTCCCCCCGGTACCGCGCGGAGTCCCCCCGCACGGACACGGCCCGCAACGTGCAGGCCCCGTACCGGGCCCCGTCGAGCACGGTGTCCGCGACGAGGTCGTCCAGGTCATCGGGGTCGGCGAGCGGGAGGGCAGTGGGCTCGGCGTCGTAGGTGGGCGGCCGCGAGCCGACGTGCCCCCGGGGCCGGGGGGAGGAAGCGGGGCGCTCGAACCCGGACTCGGATTGGTCGGGCGGGAGGTCGGTGGGTGGAGGTGGGGTGGGTGGGGAGTCGGCGGGCGGTGTCGATGTGGGCGGGGAGTCAGGGGGCGGAGGTGGGGTGGATGCGGAGCCGGCGCGCGGAGGGGGCGCGAGCGGGGAGCCGACCGGCGGGGGTGGCGTGGGCACTGAGCCCACGGGCGGGGGTGATGTGGGCGAGGAGCCGATCGGCGGGGATGACGTGGGCGCGGAGCCGGCAGGCGCTGGTGGCGTGAGGGGAGGGCCCGCGGGGCGTGGTGGTGCCGGCGGCCGATCGGCCGGGGCTGAGGACGCGGTCCCGCCCGGCCGGGGGGCGCGGAGCGCGGTCCCCTCGGGCCCGGTCCCGGAGTACTCGGCGCCACCCAGCTCGGTGGCGGTGACGTCGGCCGCGCCGGGGCTCGGCTCGGCCGCCGGATCCGTGGGGCCCCTGGGCGCGGCCCCGGCCGTGGTGGAACCGGTCGCCTCGGGGCTCGGCCAGACGGGAGGGGCCGGGGGCGGCGGGGGGACCGTCGGTGGGGCGGGGGGCGTCCCCTCCGGCCCTTGCCGTTTCGCCGCGGTCGGGAAGGTCACCGGGCCCGTGGGGCGCGCGGGCGGTGGTTCCCAGGGAGCGCGCTGGGGTGAGGGGCCGGAGGCTCGTGGGGTGTCCAGGACGTCGTCGGCCCCCGCCCGCGGCGCCGGAACCACTGGCTCCGACACGGCCCTCTCCCCCGCCCCGGCCCCTGGAACACTCCGGCCCTCCACCGCCCCCGCCGCCGAGGCGAAGCGGTCGTCGAGGGAATCGGGTGCGGGTGTGGGGCCCGTGTCGCCGGTGGAGTCGTCGTACAACTGCCCCCACCAGTCGTCCTCGGGACCGGTGGGCCTTCCCCCCTGCTGGCTCATGCCCCTAATTGTCCACCGCACAGGCCGGATGAAAACGGGGCTTGTGGAAAAACCGGCCTCTTACGGCACCGCGAACCCGTGCGCCGGGTGAGCCATAGAACGGTCATGCGATATGAGGGCCGATCACCGGCCGCGACCGGCTGACCTGCGGGTCTGGGGCACAACCACGCTTCTGACCTGCGCCTTCTCCCGTGTTCCGGCAGGCTGGTCAGATGGGAGTGTGGGACCTCCTGCTGGTCGGGCTGGTCATCCTGCTCGGTCTGTACGGAGTGTTGCTGCCCGCGGTGCCCGGATCGCTGCTGGTGTGGGCCGCGGTCATGTGGTGGGCCCTGAAGGATCCGCAGCCCGTCGCCTGGTGGATCCTGGTGGGAGCCACGGCCTTGATGTTCGTCTCCCAGGGCGTGCGCTGGGCCCTGCCGCCCCGGCGGCTGCGGGCGAACCGCGCCACCCACCGCATGCTGTCCTACGCCGGAGCGGGATCCACCCTCGGCTTCGTCCTGCTCCCCGTCATCGGCGCGATCCCCGGCTTTCTGGCCGGTATCTACCTGGCCGAACGCCTCCGCCTCGGCCGCCACGCCGAAGCCGTCGCGGCCGTGCGCACGGCGATGCGCTCGGGCGGCTCCAGCGTGCTGGCGGAGTTGTTCACCTGCCAGCTGATCGCGGCGGCCTGGGTGGGGGCCGTGTTCGGCGCGTGAGCACACACCCGGAGAACGCACCCGGAGAACACCCCGAGCACACACACTCCGAGAACACCACTCCGGCCCCCTACAGCACCCCCTCGTGCGTCAGCAGCCGTACCTTGCGCTCCAGGCCGCCCGCGTAGCCGGTCAGTGTCCCGTCCGCCCCGATCACCCGGTGGCACGGCCGGACGACCAGCAGCGGATTGGCGCCGATCGCCCCGCCCACGGCCCGCACCGCGGCCCTGGGCGCTCCGATGCGCGCGGCGATCTCGCCGTAGGTCACGGTCGAGCCGTAGGGGATGTCGTCCAGCGCGGCCCACACCTTCTCCCGGAAGACGGAACCGTCGTTGCGCCACGTCAGCCGGAACTCCTTCAGTTCCCCGGCGAAGTAGGCGGCGAGCTGCTCCTCGGCCTCCCGGAAGGGCCCCCGGTCCTGCCGCCAGTCGTCCTCCACCAGGCGTCCGCCCTTCTGACCGGGCACGGACAGCGAGGTCAGCGCGCCGTCCGGAGCGGCGGTGAGGAGCAGCGGCCCGAGCGGGGAGGCCACGTTCGTCCAGTACGTCGAGGTCATCACAACTCCCACTTCCCTGCTGCGCGCAGGTGGTTCAGGGCGTACGAGCGCCAGGGGCGCCAGCTGTCGGGGACGTCGGCGCCGGGTGGGGCGACGTCGGGGTCGCCGAGGGCGCGGGTGCGGATCTCGGCGACGGTGCGGGCGTCCAGGCCGGGCACGGCACGCAGGGCGTCCTGTGCGTCGTCGCGGTCGACGCCCGGGTCCAGGCGTACGGCGTGGTCGGCGAGGGCGGCCGTGAGTGCGCCGAGGGTGCCGCCGGGTTCGGCGCCCGCGAGCACGGCCGGTTCGGGGAACAGGTGGGTGAGGCTGCCGCAGGGGGCGTCGAGGGCCTTGCCGTAGCGCCGTACGAGCCGTTCCGCCTCGGTCCGGCCGACGAGTGCGCGTACCGCGAGTTCCTCCGGGTCGGCGGTGCCCGGCGAGCGCAGGCCGGGCCGGGCGGCGACCAGGGGTGCGAGCACCGGGTCGGCGCCGAGGCGCTCGTCGACGGCGTAGGGGTCGGCGTCGAGGTCGAACTGCCGCCGCAGCCGCTGCACGGCGGTGGTGAGGTCGCGGGGGTCGGTGAGGTGCAGCCGGGCGTCGAGCCAGCCGCCCGGGTGGGCGCCGGACCCGGTCCGGGCGGCGCCGGGGCGTTCGTCGACGGCGACGATGCCGGTGCCGTACGGCAGGCGCAGCGTGCGCCGGTAGGTGCGCGCGCCGGGCGGGCCGCCGACCTCCTCGACGCCGGGCACGGCCTCGCGTGCCAGCAGGTCGAAGACGGGGCCGGCCTGGTAGGGGCCGCGGTGGGCGAGCCGGAGCGGGATGCCGGCGTCCGGGGTGGCGGTACGCCGGGCCCGGCCGTTCTTCGGCGCTGCGGCGGCGCGCAGTTCGCTCGGGGTCGACGCGTACACGGCCCGGACGGTGTCGTTGAACTGCCGGACGCTGGCGAAGCCCGAGGCGAACGCGATCTCGGTGATCGGCAGGTCGGTGGTCTGCACGAGGACGCGCGCGGTGTGGGCCCGCTGGGCCCGGGCGAGGGCGACCGGCCCGGCGCCGAGCTCCGCGGTGAGCTGCCGCTGCACCTGCCGTGCGCTGTAGCCGAGCCGCCCGGCGAGCCCGGCGACGCCCTCGCGGTCGACCACGCCGTCGGCGATCAGCCGCATGGCCCGGCCCACCACGTCCGCGCGGACGTTCCACTCGGCGGAGCCGGGCACGGCGTCCGGGCGGCACCGCCGGCAGGCCCGGAAACCCGAGCCCTGCGCGGCGGCGGCCGTGGCGAAGAACCGTACGTTGGCCCGCTTCGGGGTGACCGCGGGGCAGCTCGGCCGGCAGTAGATGCCGGTCGTCTCGACGGCGAAGAAGAAGGCGCCGTCGAAACGCCCGTCACGACTGCGTACGGCTTCGTACCTGGGGTCTCCCCCCGTGTCTCCCGTGTCTTCGTGCCTGGTGTCGTCGTCCTTCACGGTGTCCAGTCTCCGCCGTCGGCGGGACTCCCGCTGGCGGGAATCGGACACGGCGCTCGGGACGCCATGCGGTTTACGAACGCCAGTGCGGTCCGCGCTTCGCCTCCATCGCGGCCCTTCCGATCGCGCCCTTGCGCTTCCAGTCCTTGCGGATCTCCGCGCGGAGCCGGGCGTCCGTCTTGGCGACGATGCGCTGGTTCTCCCGCAGGAGCTTGCGGTAGCTGTGCAGCCGCCGCTCGGGCAGGTCGCCCTCCTCGACGGCGGCCAGCACGGCACAGCCCGGCTCGGCCTCGTGGACGCAGTCGTGGAAGCGGCACCGCTCGGCCAGTTCCTCGATCTCGGAGAACACCTGCCCGACGCCGGTCCCGGCGTCCCACAGTCCGACGCCCCGCAGTCCGGGTGTGTCGATCAGGACGCCCCCGCCGGGCAGCGCGAGCAGGTTGCGGGTCGTCGTGGTGTGCCGGCCCTTGCCGTCGACGTCCCGGGTGGCCTGGACGGTCATGACGTCCTCGCCGAGCAGCGCGTTGGCGAGGGTCGACTTGCCCGCGCCGGACTGCCCGAGCAGTACGGACGTCCCCCCGGCGACGATCGCCGCGACCACGTCGAGACCGGCGCCGTCGACGGCGCTGACGGGCACCACCGGCACGCCGGGCGCGCTGGTCTCCACGTCCTGGACGAGGTGGGCGAGGGTGACGGCGTCCGGCACGAGGTCGGCCTTGGTGAGGACGACCAGGGGCTGTGCCCCGGATTCCCAGGCGAGCGCGAGGAACCGCTCGATACGGCCGAGGTCGAGCTCGCCGGTGAGGGGCACGGCGACGATGGCGTGGTCGACGTTGGCCGCGAGGATCTGCCCCTCGGACCGCTTGGAGGAGGTGGAGCGGATGAACGCGGTGCGGCGCGGCAGGTAGGCGCGGACGTAGCGCGGGTTCCCGCCGGGTTCGACGGCGACCCAATCGCCGGTGCAGACGACCCGCATCGGGTCGTGCGGCGTGACGAAGGCGGTGTCGGCCCGCAGCACTCCGTCTGCGGTGACGACGTCGCACTGCCCGCGGTCGACGCGGATCACGCGTCCGGGCAGCAGTCCTTCGGTGTCGTACGGGGCGAACTCGCCCGCCCACGCGTCGTCCCAGCCGTAGGGAGCGAGCGCGGCGGAAACGGAGGAAGCAGAGCTGGTAGTCAAGGGTGACCTTTCCCAGGTCGGCCCCCGGCCCGACAGTCGGTCGGATCAGCCGGCGGCCACGGAGGTGGACGTGATGGATTCCTGGATGCGGGCAGCGCCCATCGCAATGACAGCCATCGGTCAACACCTCCTCGATCCTCGACTCTTCGTGTTCCCCCGGCACTTCGTGGAACCGGCGTCACGCTATCCCGTCACGGGCCGGCCGCGTCAACTGCTTTTCGCGCAGTCCTGCCCGTTCAGCGTGAAGTCGTACGGCGGGGAGTTCTTGCCGCGCCAGGAGGCGATGAAGCCGAAGGCCAGGTCGCCGCCCGCGGGGACCGCCTTGTTGTAGTCGGCGGCGGTGGCGGTGACGCGGGAGCCGTCCTGTCCGACGGAGGCGTCCCACATCTGGCCGACCTGCTGGCCGTCGCGGAAGGACCAGGACACGCGCCAGGAGTCGAGGGGCTTGCTGCTGGTGACGGTGACCGTGGCCTGGAAGCCGTCGGGCCACTGGTTGACCAGGTCGTACTCGACCCGGCAGGTGGGGCTCTCGCTCTCGTGGTCCTTGGTGGGAGTGGAGGTGCCCTGCGGTTCGGTGTGGCGGTTTCTGCCCTCGGGTTTGGCCGGTTTCTCCGACTTGCCGGTGTTCTCGGTGGCGTTGTCGGCCGGCTTCGAGGTCGCGGGAGGCAGGTCGGGGGCGGACGGCAGGGGCGGGTCGGGGTTGGGGTCGGCCACCGGCTGACGGCCTGCGTCGCCGCGTGCGCCGAGGTCGTCGCCGGAGCCGCCGAAGGGCATCATCGAGACGCCGAGCGCGAGGAGGGAGACCAGGACGGCGGCGACGAGGAGGCCGTTGCGGGCGACGCGCGCCTTCTGCTCCCCGTCCTCCGGTTCTCCCGTCGCCTTGTCCGCCGCGTCGGGCCGGCCGGCGCCGAGCCGTACCTCGGCGGCGCGGCGGCGGCGCTCCAGGTAGGCGAGGCCGCCCCAGCCGATCACTCCGCCGGCCAGTGCTCCGGGCAGTCCGCCGCCGTGCAGCCGCAGACAGGCAGCGGCCTCGGCGCACTGGACACAGGTGGCGAGGTGCCGGGAGAGGTCGCCCGGCGTGTCGGCGGCGGAGGAGCGGGTGACGGCGTCCAGCAGCCGGGCGTAGCTGCGGCACTGGGCGTCCATCGGGGTGTCGAGGTGGTTGCGGTGGCAGCGGTCCCGGAACAGGGTGCGCACCTGCTGGAGTTCGTCGGCGGCGGTGGCCGGGTCGAGGCCCAGGCGGCGGGCGACCACGGACAGCGGCAGCGCCTCCACCTCGGCCAGCCACAGCAGTTCGGCGTCGGCCTGCTGGAGGTCGCGCAGGCCGCGCAGCGCGAGCGGGCGCGTCAGGGGCGGGCCGGTGAAGCGGGCGGCCTTGTCCGAGTTGAGCCACAGGCGCAGGTCGGGGTCGAGTTTGTGGCCCTGCCCCTCCTCTTCCCAGGCTGCGGCCGTGGTGCGTACGGCGGTCAGCAGCAGGGGTATCCGGGGCAGCCGGGCCGCGCGGCGGCCGGCGTTTCTGGCCTGGCCGGTCCCGGCCGCGCGGGCCTCACGGGTGCCGTGCGCGAACGCCTCACGGCCCAGCTGTGCGGCGGCGGCGGAGCCGGACGTGCACAGGTCGGCGTACGCGAGGACCGCGTCCCAGCACTCGGAGAACAGCGCGGCCTCGGCGGCGTCCTGAGGGGTCGGCAGGTCGGGCATGGGTCTCCTGCATCCACGAGCGAGGTCAACTCACCACTTGGGCAATGGAGTTGGGGGAAACCTCGCGGCAGGGCAAGAGCTTTTCACGCCACCCACACAACTGACAAGCGCCCTGTTCAGATGTCAGGGCAGGGCGGCAGGCCCCCACGGCTCCGGCCTTTGTATGCCGTACGGACACAGCCGCCCTGAGACTCAACGCCGTACCGCAATGATGGACGACGTCATCGAAGCGTTATCAAACGGCGGTGGGTGCGTCCGCCGGCAGGCTGTCCATGAAGGAGCTGACGGAGAATACCGCGTTGCCGGCGCCGGGCGGGCCGTAGCCGGGAGGCGAGGCGAGGCCGAAGTCCTCCATCGTCTGCCGGTACGCCTGGAGCAGGCGGATGTGGTACTCCAGCGGCGCGCCCTGGGGGTTGGCCTTGCCGAGGGGCGTCGTGGGCTCCGGGCACCAGGTGGTGAAGCGGGGCGTGATGCCGTGGGACATGAAGAAGCGCAGGCCCTCGGTGGTGGAGGCGATGGCCTCGTCGACCGTCTTGAAGCCGAAGGGCTCGGCCATCTCGACTCCGGCGACGAAGTTGGGGATGACGTTGCGCGCGCCGAAGATCTCCGCCGAGTCGAGGATGCGCTTGTGCCACTCGTCGCGGCCGACGTAGCGCTCCTTGCCCGGGCAGTACATCTTGAACAGGTACTCGTCCCACACCTCGTAGTTGGGGTGGTAGATCTGCACGCCGTAGTCCTTGAAGCGCTGCACGTCGTCGCGCGGCAGCGCCTGGGCGACGACCTTGCCGATCCACCGGCCGGGGAAGCGCTCCTCGATGGCCTTGGCGTAGTGGCCGTAGAAGTCGGCCTCGTCGCGGCCCGAGACCGTCTTGGTGATGGCGCCGCCGGTGAGGGTGTAGGCGGTGGAGGCCTTCGCCGTGTCGTAACGGTCGATGATCTCCAGTGCCTCCAAGACCTCCTCGACGTCCTTGACCCCGGTGTACGGGCGCCCGGCGGCCTTGTGCTGGCGCCAGTTGTGGTTGATGTCGCAGTACTGGCACTCCTCCTTGGCGCCGAAGTACTGGCAGACCCGGAAGACGGTCAGGTAGATCAGGTAGCCCCACTGGATGGTCGGGGCCACCTCCATGACCGACTTCCCGCTGGCGAGGGTGTGCCGGTAGTACTCGGGCATCGGCGGCACGCCGACGTCGGAGATGCGCTTGCCGTCGAGGTAGAGGCCGAGCACGCCGTCGTCGTTCGCGGCGACGCGGTACGGCGAGGACGGGTTCACGCGCACCGAGACGACGGTCCGGCGCAGGTCGTAGGGGCCGCCGGTGAGGATGATCTCCTCCGGCGGGCGGCGCAGCGCGGCCTCGCCCAGCTCGGGCAGGGTGCCGTGGTCGAAGGAGAAGATGAAGTACGACTTCGGCTTGACCTCGCCGCCCTCGTTGTCGCTGAGCGCGGACGGGTCGAAGGCCACGCCGCCCCGGAGCAGGTCCTCCTTGAAGACGGCCTCCCGCGGGACGTGCGGGAATCGCTCCATCAGATCCTCGACCAGCGCGGTACGGCTGCCGCTGCCCATGCCGTGTCTCCTCCCGGTTCGGACGTACGACTCCTCACGGTATGCCCATGCGTGTGCGAGCCCGGTACCGGGGCCCCCTGACTCGGGTGAACGCCCTCCGGCCCGCGGTCAGCGGCCCGGCGGCCTGTAGCGTGCCTTCCCGCGGCGGAGCCCACGGCCGCGGGGGTGGAGGAGCGGGGATGTCAGGCATACGCAGCGGCACGAGGACACCACCGAGCAGGACGGGCGGGCCGCCCGTCGGCCCGTGGAAGTCGGTGCGGCGCACGGCCGGGGTGGCGGCGTTCGGATGGGCGTCCGCGGCGGCCATCACTGGCCTCGCGTACCTGACCTTGGGCTCGGAGGCGGTCCCCATCATGGTCGGGGTGGCCCTGTGCATCACCTTCGCCGTGCTGCTGCTCCTTCTCCACCGAGCCGTGTGGCTGACCGCACTGTCCGCGGTGCCCGCGTTGTTCGTCCTCGTCGGGGCCGTCCAGTACGCGCCCGAGGCGGCCCTGGAACAGCGCGGCGTGCGCGAGAGCGTGGTGATCGTGGCCGACAGCGCGGCCGGCACGTCGAGCGAGAACCATCGCTTCACCCTCCGGGGGACGGACGGAAAGGAACTGGAGGAGAAGCTGGGGTTCGACGGCGACGCCTGGGCTCCGGAGGTGGGTGACCGGCTCGACGTCGTTCGGGACCCCGAGGGCGCCGTCCCGATGGAGCAAGCGGATGACGTCGATGCCGCGGGCCGGCTGGGCGGCCTGATCGGCGGCACGGTGACGTGGACGTTGATGGCGGTGCTGGCGGGCTGGCGCGGCCATGTCCGCCGACGCCGGGGGCGCGACTCCCTGATGTACCAGCTCCTGTGACCCGGAGCGAGCGTGAGCAGCCCGACGCCGGGACCGATGCGTTCACCGGGGGATGTCTCCTGCTGCTCGTGCTGGTGGCGGACGCGGCGGCCGCACTTGTGGTCTTCATCCTGCTCGCGGCACGGGGGTGGCGCCGGATGGGCGCCGGGGTCGGACAGCCCCCGGTCGGCCCGCCGCCCCCGGACTGGACCCCACTGCTGTCCTTCGGGGCCCTGGCCCTGGCAGTGGGAGTGACGGGCGTCCTGCTGCTGCGGGTCGGGAACCGGTTCATCGGGGCGGTCCAACTGGTGCTGTGCGTCCTCCTCACGGTCCACGCGCTGGGGTCATGGCCCTGACCCGGGAACGATCGAGGCGGCTCAGGCCTCGCGCTCCAGTGCCGCCGGGTCGACCGCGTACGCCAGTTTCCCGCCGGTCAGCAGCCGTTCCGCCTCCTCCGCGACCGTCAGGCCGAGGCGGGCCAGCTCGTTGCCCTGGGAGCCCGCGAGGTGCGGGGTGACGAAGGCTCCGGGCAGGTCGTAGAGGGGTGAGTCGGCGGGCAGCGGCTCGGGGTCGGTGACGTCGAGGATCGCGGTCAGGCGCCCGGCGCGCAGTTCCGCCACGAGGGCGTCGTGGTCGACCAGGGCGCCGCGCGCGGTGTTGATGAGCACCGCCCCGTCGGGCATCAGGGCCAACTCGCGGCGGCCGATCAGGTGGTGGGTCTCGGGCGTCTCGGGGGCGTGCACGGTGACGATGCCGGACGTGCGCAGCAGGTCGTCCAGCGGCAGCAGGGGGACGCCGAGCGCGGCGGCCGCCCGCTCGTCGACGTACGGGTCGGTGAGGGCGGGCCGCAGATCGAAGGGGCGGAGCAGTTCGAGGACGCGGCGGCCGATGCGGGAGGCGCCGATGACACCGACGCGGCGGCCGTAGTTGCCGATGCCGGGGACGACGCCCCAGCCGGAGGAGGTGCGGGTGGTGCGCATCCGGTCGCGGGCGGCGAGCACGTCCTTCCCGGCGAGCAGGATCATGGCGAGGGTGTACTCGGCGACCGGCAGCGCGTTGGCGGCGGCGGCCGAGGAGACGGCGATGCCGCGCCGCCAGATCCCGGGGGTGGCGAAGGACTTGACCGAGCCGGCCGAGTGCAGCACGGCGCGCAGCCGGGGAGCCGCGTCGAGGACCGCCTCGTCGAGCCGGGGGCAGCCCCAGCCGGTCACCAGGATCTCGGCCCGGGCCAGCGCGTCGCGCACGCGGGGGTCGGCGAAGTCCCGCACCACGAGCGCCGGGTCGATGTCCACGGACTCCCGCAGCCGGGCCAGCACCTCGGGCGGGAAGACCTGCGGCACGTTCTCGGCGGTCATGGCGAACAGTGCCTGGGGGCGCTGGCTCAAGGAGGTGACCTTCCGGTTCGGAGAACGGCGGGAACGCCGGTAGAAAACGCTCTCTACCGCTCTGTCCACGGTAGACCGAGCCGGGCGGCAGCGGCAACGGAGGGTGGGCCCGGGGTAGGTTCCGGCAGGGGGCTTTCCCGGTCCCCGCCGTTTCGGGGAAGGACGACGCGATGAACGGGACCGTGACCAACTGGGCGGGGAACATCACCTACGCGGCCAAGGAACTGCACCGGCCGGGCTCGCTCACCGCGCTGCGCGCCCTCGTCGCGGACAGCGACCGGGTGCGGGTGCTGGGCAGCGGACACTCGTTCAACGAGATCGCCGAGCCGGGCGCCGAGGGCGTCCTGCTGTCGCTGGCCGACCTGCCGCAGGAGGTGGACGTCGACACTGCGGCCCGCACGGTCCGGGTCGGCGGCGGCGTGCGCTATGCGGAGCTGGCCCGCCGGGTGCACGGGCAGGGGCTCGCGCTGCACAACATGGCGTCCCTGCCGCACATTTCGGTGGCCGGGTCGGTCGCGACCGGCACCCACGGCTCGGGCGTGCTCAACGGCCCGCTCTCGGCGGCCGTGCGCGAGGTGGAGCTGGTCACGGCGGACGGCTCGACGGTGACCATAGGCCGGGACGAGGAGCGGTTCGGCGGGGCCGTCACCTCACTCGGCGCGCTCGGCGTCGTCACCGCGCTCGCCCTCGACCTGGAGCCCACCTTCGAGGTCGAGCAGCACGTGTTCACCGAACTGCCCTTCGCGGGGCTGGACTCGGGGACGTTCGAGACGGTGATGGCGACGGCGTACAGCGTCAGCCTGTTCACCGACTGGCGCGCGCCGGGCTTCCGGCAGGTGTGGCTCAAGCGGCGCTCCGACCAGCCGCTGCCCGCCTTCCCCTGGGCCTCCCCCGCCACCGAGAAGATACACCCCGTGCCGGGGATGCCCGCGGTCAACTGCACCGAGCAGTTCGGTGTGCCGGGGCCGTGGCACCAGCGGCTGCCGCACTTCCGGGCGGAGTTCGTCCCGAGCAGCGGGGCGGAGCTGCAGTCGGAGTACCTGCTGCCGCGCGGGCACG
Organism: Streptomyces sp. NPDC016851; assembly: GCF_055562795.1. NCBI lineage: Bacteria > Bacillati > Actinomycetota > Actinomycetes > Kitasatosporales > Streptomycetaceae > Streptomyces > Streptomyces sp. NPDC016851. Next base: position 85,837 of record NZ_JBVHEP010000017.1, on the reverse strand, counting down.
CCGTCGAGATGCTGCACGCGCTCGACGCGATCCGGGACACCATCGCGCCCGTCCTGCAGACCTGCGAGGTGCGCACGGTCGCCGGCGACGACCAGTGGCTGAGCCCCTCCTTCGGCCGGGACACCGTCGCCGCGCACTTCACCTGGGTCGAGGACACACCGGCGGTGCTGCCGGTGGTGCGGCGGGTGGAGGAGGCGCTGGAACCGTTCGGGGCGCGGCCGCACTGGGGGAAGGTGTTCACCGTGCCCGCGTCCGCTCTGCGCGGGCTGTATCCGCGGCTCGGTGATTTCCGGGCGCTGGCGCGGGAGCTGGACCCGGAGGGGACGTTCGCCAACGCCTTCGTGCGGGACGTGCTGCGGGAGGCGTAGCGGGCCCGGGGGACGACGCGCAGCGGGGCCGCGGGTCAGGTCGTGGCGTGCGGCCGGCTGCGGTCGCCGGGGGGCGTGGCGCGGTCGGCCTCGTCCTGGACGAGCAGGGAGAGCAGCGACGCCACGGTCAGGCCGGCCTCGGCGGGGTGGCGCAGCACCTTGCCGGGGTCGATCCGGTAGGTGTTGGTGCGGCCCTCGCGGGTGTGGGAGAGATAACCGTCCTGCTCCAGATCGGCGATGATCTTCTGGACGGCGCGTTCGGTGAGCCGGCAGTGAGCCGCTATGTCCCGGATACGGGCGTTGTGGTTGTCGGCGATGGCCGCCAGCACTCGGGCATGGTTGGTGAGAAACGTCCATCCGGTGTGTGGCTCGGGCACTCCATCCATACCCCAACTCTACCGACCAGGCGTACACGTATTCAAAAACACGTACTGCGTTTCATGTATTGGTTGACGGGTGTGGGGTAGAGGGGCAACGCTGGAAAGTGGAGGAACGGCGAACAGACAAGGGAGAACGGGGCCATGCCGGACCCTGCGCACTCGGTGACGGCGATCCCGCCCTGCATGGCGACCATGGACGTCATGCAGGACGGCGACCGGATGACCGTCACCGTGTGGGGTGAGCTCGACCTGGGGAGCCGGCGGCTGCTGCCGGACCTGCACGACATCCTCACGCTGTCGGGCAGCGGCATCGACCTGCGTCTGGACGCGGTCGGGTTCTGCGACTGCTCCGGGCTCAACATGCTGCTCGATCTGCGGCTGCGCGCCCTCGACGAGGGCAAGACGGTCACCGTCCGCTCCAGCGGCCGCGCGGTCGAGCGCGTGCTCGACCTGACCGGCACGCGGGAGCTGTTCGCGGCGCCGGGCCCGCACCAGGACGGCGCACACCCCACCACCGGGAGCGAGCCCGGCCAGGGGGCGGCCGACGACCGGGAACTGCGCGCCGAAGTCACCCAGTTGCGACGGGCCATGCAGACCCGGCCGACCATCGACCTGGCCCGCGGCATCCTGATGGCCTCCTTCGGCCTGAGCCCCGAGAGGGCCTGGAGCGTGCTGGTCAGGACCTCCCAGAACACCAACACCAAGCTGCACCATCTGGCCCGGGACCTGGTGGGCACCGTGCACGGCGACACGCTGCCCGAGCCGGTGCAGCAGCAACTCGCCGCGGCGGTCGCGAGCACGGCGCCCCGCAGCGGGGCGGCGGAGGATGGGACCGGCGTCCCCTGAGGCATCATGAGCAGGCCGCCGCCGGGTGCCGGCCGGCCACGACCGCCTCTCACCAGGCGCGCACTTTATAAAGCCCCTTTCCTAACCCCTTGTCGAAAGTCCCGGCAGCCCATAGCCTTGCGCCGCGCCGGTGCCGACGTCGACCCGGCCCGAGCCGGCCTGGGAAGGGATGGGCACCCCGGTGAAGCGCACGTCACGAGACATCAGAACCGCGAACCGCTATGAGGTGCTGCGCCAGATCATCGCCGAGTCACCGACCTCCCGGCAGGAGCTGGCGGCCGCCACCGGCCTCAGCCTGGCCACGGTCGCCACACTCGTCGGCGAGCTGCTCGACCTCGGCATGATCACGGAGGTCGGCTTCGAGGACTCGGCCGGCGGCCGGCCCCGGGGCCTGGTCGCCGTCAACAGCTCAGGGGGCGCACTGATCGGCGTCGACATCGCCGAGACCTACGTCCACGTCGAACTGTTCGACCTGGGGCTGAACGTCCTCGCCCGCGCCGAGGAGGACGTCCGCGCCGGCGAGAGCCTGCCGGAGCAGGTGGTGGGCCATGTGGCCGCCGCGGTCGGCTCGGTGGTGACCCAGGCCGGCATCGAGGGCGCCCGGGTGCTCGGGGTCGGGGTGAGCGTGCCGGGGCAGGTGGACCGCGCCACCGGCACCTCGGAGTACGCACCCAACTGGGACTGGCACGACGTACCCCTGCTCGACCTGCTCACCGAGCACATCGCCTATCCCCTGTACCTGGACAACCCGCTGCGGGCCAGCGCGGTGGCCGAGCTGTGGTTCGGGGCCGCGCGCGGGCGGGGGAACGCCGTCGTGGTCAACCTCGGGACCGGGGTGGGCGCCGGGCTCGTCCTGGGCGGCGGGCTGCACCGCGGCGTGAGCAACAGCGCCGGGGAGTGGGGCCACACCACGATGGTGCTGGACGGACGCCTGTGCCGCTGCGGCAACCACGGCTGCGTGGAGACCTACGTCGGTGCGCGCGGCATCATGCTGAACCTGCGTGAGATCGGCCCGGACAGCGCGCTGCTGCATCCGGACGACCAGACGGCGACCATCGACGCGCTGGCCCGCGGCGTGGCGGCGGACGACCCGGTGGCGCGCCGGGCCGTGCACGAGACCGCGCGCTATCTGGGCGCCGGCGTCGCCGACCTGGTGAACCTGTTCAACCCCGAGATCGTCGTGCTGAGCAGCTGGGTCGCCCGCACCCTGGGCGAACCGCTGCTGCACGAGGTGCGCGAGGCCGTGGCCCGGCACGCGCTGCCGCGGCCGCTGGCCGCCACCGAGATCGTCCTCTCTCCGATCCCCACCGACCCGGTGTGCCTGGGCGCGGCGACGTTCGCGCTCGAAGGGGCGCTCCAGGCCGCCGGGCAGCGGAACGGCAAACGCACCACCTCCGCGAAGAGCCCCACCCGCGCGGGGAGCCGCATCACGGCTCCGCCCTCGTAACGGCGGAAGCAACTCCTCCGCCACCCCTGCTTGTTCGAAATCGCGAACCGGACACAACGCTTCGAACAGACTTCGTCCAACCCCTTGCCGAAGCCTTAGCCGAAGCTCTAGCGTCCCGCACCGCACCTCTCTTTGAGCCATCTGGCGCGCGCCCCCGGGCCGTGAGCCATCAGGCAGTGAGCCGCAGAGCCGCAGCCGCACTCGAGACAAGGACGTCAGCATGTCGGCATCGAGCAACATGAACTGGGACCGCCGCAACGTACTGCGGGCCGCGATGGGCCTGGCCGCCGCCGGCGGACTGGCCGCGTGCGGCAGCAACACCGGACGGGGCGGCGGGGCCGGGTCGGGCAAGAACCTGGTACAGATGTTCCACGCGTACGGCGAGGCAGGCACCGAGCAGGCCATCAAGCGCTACGCGAAGGCGTACAAGGGCGCCAACGTGACCACGCAGTGGATCACCAGCTCGGACTTCGAGAGCAAGCTCTTCTCGGCCCTGCTCACCAAGAACGCTCCGGACCTCTTCGAGTTCCACCCGCAGATCCAGATGGTCAAGAGCGGCCAGGTGGCGGACCTGACCGACATCATCGAGCCGGTCAAGGACGACTTCAACCCGGCCGACATCAAGTCGCACACGGTGGACGGGAAGATATACGGCGTCCGCATGATCGACGACCCGCAGTTCTTCTTCTACCGCAAGTCGATGCTGGAGAAGGCCAAGGTCGAGGTGCCGACCACGCTCGACGAGCTGATGGAGGCCGCCGCCAAGCTCACCACCGGCAAGGTCAAGGGCCTGTACATGGGCAACGACCTGCACAGCGTCAACGACACGTTGATCTGGTCGGCCGGCGCCCAGCACCTCGACGAGAAGAACCAGATCGCCTACCACACGGACGGCGTCGTCGAGGGCCTGAAGAAGATGCGCCAGCTGTTCACCAGCGGCGACCTTCTCCTCGGCGCTCCGACCGAGTCCTGGGACCCCTCCTCGTTCAACCAGGGCCTGTGCGCCATCCAGTTCTGCGGTATGTGGGCGATGCCGGCGATCCAGGACGCGCTCGGCGACGACTGGGGCGTCTTCCCCTTCCCGAAGGTCACGGACTCCGGGAAGCCGTCCGTCTACAACGGCGGCTGGTCGATGTTCGTCAACGCCAAGGGCAAGAACGTCGACGCGGCCAAGGAGTACGTGAAGTGGCTGTGGATCGACCAGGCGGAGTACCAGGAGGACTGGGCCACCTCCTACGGATTCCACATCCCGCCGCGCACCTCGATCGCCGCGAAGGCCGACAAGCTCAAGTCGGGGAACGCCGCTGAGGGCGTCAAGCTCTTCAACGAGTTCGGGCACTTCGACAACATCGGCTGGACCCAGGCCATGCGCACCGCTTTCGAGGACGTCTTCGCCAACTGCGTCCGCAAGAACATGGACCCGGAGAAGGCTCTCGACAGGTGCGACGCGGCAGTCAACCGCGAGCTCAAGAAGCTGTTCGGATAGGTCGCGGGACGGACCACGACATGTCGACGACCACCAAGCTCGACGTCCCGGACTCCGCCACGGCCAAGGCCTCCCCGGCCAAGCCGCGGCGGAGTCTGCGGGGCAGCCCGGCCTTCACCTTCTGGCTCTTCACCGGCCCGTTCCTGATCGGTCTGGCGATCTTCGTCTACGCGCCGATCCTCTGGAGCCTGTGGCTCAGCTTCTTCGAAGCCCGCTTCACCGTCACGCCCGACAAGTTCGTCGGCTTCGACAACTACGTCTACATGCTGACGAACGACGACTTCGTCGGCTCGCTCGGCACCTTCACCGTCTTCGCCGCGTTCATCGTGCCCACCACCTGGGCGCTCTCGCTGGGGCTGGCCCTGCTGGTGAACCGGCTGCGCTTCATGCGGGCGTTCTTCCGGTCGGTCTTCTTCCTGCCGACCGCGGTCAGCTACGTCGCCGCGTCGCTGATCTGGAAGATGTCCATCTTCAGCGGGGTCCGCTTCGGCCTGATGAACACGGTCCTCGGCTGGTTCGGGGTCGAGAACATCGCCTGGCTGATCGACCCCAATCCGCCCTGGTACTGGATGGTCATCGTGACCGCCCGGCTGTGGCTGCAGTCCGGCTTCTACATGATCCTGTTCATCGCCGCGCTGCAGAACATCCCGGACGAGCTGTACGAGGCCGCCGCCATCGACGGCGCCAAGTCGGGCTGGCAGACCTTCTGGTACATCACCCTGCCCCAGCTGCGGGCCACGTCCACCGCGGTGATCCTGTTGCTGCTCGTCGCCGCCTACCAGGCTTTCGACGAGTTCTTCAACCTGCTGTCGAAGACCACCTGGGGCCGCCCGCCCCTCGTCGAGCTGTACTACAAGGCCCTCGGCGAAAGCCAGGACTACGGCGCCGGCAGCGCGGGCGCACTCATCCTGACCGTGCTGATCTGCGCCGTGACCCTGCTCCAGGGCAAGATCATGGGCTTCGGAAGGGGGGACGAGTCCAAGTGACCACCACCATCCCCAAGGTGCGCAAGTCCGCACCGAAGGCGGACACACCCAGCCGGGTGAGGCGCGGCGGCGGCGTGATGAGCTCCACCGGCCTCTACATCGCCACCGGCGTCGCCGCCCTGCTCTTCCTGATCCCGTTCTACATCCTCGTCCGCAACGCCCTCTCCACCGACGCCGAGATCACCGGAGAGAACTGGAAGCTCTTCCCCACGGACATCCAGTGGGGCAACATCAGCGAGCTCTTCAGCGACGAGACGGTCCCCTTCGCCCAGACCCTGTGGAACTCGGCGGTCGTGGCCACCCTGCACACCGTGGGCGTTCTGCTGGTGTGCTCCCTCGCGGGCTACGGTCTGGCCCGCATCCCGTACAAGCACGCCAACAAGGTGTTCTACGCCGTTCTGGGAACCCTGATGGTCCCGACCGCCGTCACCTTCGTGCCGAGCTTCGTGCTCGTCTCCTCGCTCGGCTGGGTGGACACCTACCGGGGTCTCATCATTCCGGGCCTGTTCAGTGGTTTCACCTGCTTCCTCTTCCGGCAGTACTTCCTGGGGTTCCCCAAGGAGCTGGAGGAGGCGGCGCGCATGGACGGACTGGGTTACTGGGGTGCGTACTGGCGTGTCGTCGTACCCAACTCGCTGAACTTCTTCGCGGCTATGGCGACCATCACCTTCATCGCGGGCTGGAACGCCTTCCTGTGGCCGCTGGTCATCGGGCAGGATCCGAGTTCGTGGACCGTCCAGGTGGCGCTCTCCAGCTACATGACCAACCAGACCGTCGTTTTCCACATGATCTTCATGGCCACGGCCATTTCCATCCTGCCCCTGGTGTTCGTCTTCCTCTTCCTCCAGCGCTGGCTGGTGCAGGGGATCGCCCAGACCGGTATCAAGGGCTGAGCAAGGAGACCGATGTCTTTCCGCACCACCTCCGTCGACTACGTCGAGGACGTCTCCCCGGGCAGCGGGGCCCTGCCGCCCCGCGCCTGGTACGCGTCCTCGGACGCGCGGTCCCTGTCCCTGAACGGCAGCTGGCGTTTCCGGCTGTCGGCGACGATCGACGCCGAGGACGACTCGTTCGCCGAGGAGGGCTTCGAGGCCGGGGACTGGGCCGAGGTCACGGTCCCCGGGCACTGGGTCCTGCAGGGCGACGGGGCGTTCGGGTCCCCGATCTACACCAACCACCTGTACCCCTTCCCGGTGGACCCGCCGCACGTCCCGACGGAGAACCCGACCGGTGACCACCTGCGCGTCTTCGACCTGCCCTCCGACTGGCCGTCGGACGGCGGGGCGGTGCTGCGGTTCGACGGCGTCGAGTCCTGCGCCCGCCTCTGGCTGAACGGCACGGAACTCGGCGAGTTCAAGGGCTCCCGGCTGCCGCACGAGTTCGCCGTCGGACACTTGCTGAAGCCGGGCGAGAACGTGCTGGCCGTGCGCGTGCACCAGTGGTCGGCCGGGTCGTACCTGGAGGACCAGGACCAGTGGTGGCTGCCGGGCATCTTCCGTGACGTGACGTTGCTGCACCGCCCGGCGGGCAGCGCCGGCGACTTCTTCGTGCACGCCTCCTACGACCACACCTCCGGCGAGGGCACCCTGCGCGTCGACTCCGAGGTCGAAGGGCGGGTGACCGTCCCGGCCCTGGGCATCGACGTCGCGACCGGCGAGCCGGTGACGGTCGCGGTCGAGCCGTGGACGGCCGAGACGCCGAAGCTCTACGACGGTGTGCTGGCCACCGAGGGCGAGCAGGTGCCGCTGCGGATCGGTTTCCGTACGGTCGTCCTGGAGGACGGGCTCGTCAAGGTCAACGGCAAGGCCGTCCTCTTCAAGGGCGTCAACCGGCACGAGTGGCACCCCGAGCAGGGCCGCGCGCTCGACCTGGAGACCATGCGCGAGGACGTGCTGCTGATGAAGCGGCACAACCTCAACGCCGTGCGCACCTCGCACTACCCGCCGCACCCGGCCTTCCTGGACCTGTGCGACGAGTACGGCCTGTGGGTCATCGACGAGTGCGACCTGGAGACGCACGGCTTCACCGAGCAGGACTGGCGGGACAACCCGGTCGACGACGACCGCTGGACCCCGGCCCTGCTGGACCGCGCCGCGCGCATGGTCGAGCGGGACAAGAACCACCCGTCGATCGTGTTCTGGTCCCTGGGCAACGAGGCCGGCACCGGCCGCGGCCTCACCGCCATGGCCGAGTGGATCCACGACCGCGACCCCGAGCGGCTGGTGCACTACGAGGGCGACTGGAACTGCCGCGACACGGACGTGTACTCGCGGATGTACGCCTTCCACGACGAGGTCGACAAGATCGGGCAGCGGCTCGACGGCGGTACCCACAAGCGCCGCGAACTGCCCTTCATCCAGTGCGAGTACGGGCACGCCATGGGCAACGGCCCGGGCGGGCTCGCCGACTACCAGGAGCTGTTCGAGAAGTACGAGCGGCTCCAGGGCGGGTTCATCTGGGAGTGGATCGACCACGGCGTGAAGCACGCCGAGCTGGGCTACGCCTACGGCGGTGACTTCGGCGAGGAGCTGCACGACGGCAACTTCGTCTGCGACGGGCTGGTCTTCCCTGACCGGACGCCGTCGCCGGGCCTGATCGAGTACAAGAAGGTCATCGAGCCGCTCCACATCGAGGGCGACGGCGCCAACGGCATCGTGCGGATCACCAACAAGCAGGACTTCGCCGACCTGTCCGCGCTGGCCTTCGAGTGGTCGTGTCAGGTGGACGGCGAGACCGTCGAGTCGGGCTCGCTGTCGGTGCCGGCGCTCGCGCCGGGCGAGAGCGCCGAGGTGAAGCTGCCGGAGCCGCCCGTGGACGGCCGGGGCGGCGAACGCCAGTGGACCGTGCGGGCGCTGCTCGCGGACAACACGCTGTGGGCCGCGAAGGGCCACGTCGTGGCCTGGGGGCAGTTCGCCGCGGGGGCACGGCCGCTGCCGACCTTCCCGGCGACCGACCGGCCCGTGCGCGACGGGGACCGGCTCACACTCGGCCCGGCCGCGTTCGACGCCCGTACCGGTGCGCTGCTGTCGATCGGCGGGGTCGGGGTGAGCGCCCCGCGGCTGGACGTGTGGCGGGCGCCGACCGACAACGACGACGGCGCGGAGTGGCAGAGCGACACCCGTTACGGGACGCTGTGGCGCACGCTCGGCCTGCACCGCATGCGGCACCGCCTGGTCTCGGTCGAGGCCGGCGACGACGCGCTGACCGTCCGCACCCGGGTGGCGCCGGCGGCCCGCGAGGTGGGCCTGGACACGGTGTACCGCTGGACGTCCGACGGCGAGCGGCTGCGGCTGGAGGTGTCCGTGACGCCGGAAGGCGACTGGACGGTGCCGCTGCCCCGGCTCGGCGTCCGTTTCGGGCTGTCGGAGGCCGACCGGGTGGAGTGGTTCGGCGGCGGTCCGGGCGAGGCGTACCCGGACACGCGGGCGGCGTCCATGGTGGGCCGCTGGCAGTCGACGGTGGACCGGCTTCAGACGCCGTACGTCCGTCCGCAGGAGAACGGCGCCCGCGCCGATGTCCGGTGGGTGGAGCTCGGCGGTCTGCGGATCGAGGGCGACCCGGAGTTCTGGTTCACCGCGCGGCGCTGGACCACCGAACAGCTGGACGCGGCCCGGCACCGCACGGACCTCACGCCCGGCGACACGGTGTGGGTCAACCTCGACCACGGGCAGCACGGCATCGGCTCGCAGTCGTGCGGCCCGGGTCCGCTGCCGCAGTACTTCCTGAAGGCCGAGCCGGCTCAGTTCGCGTTCGTGTTCTCGACCACCTCGTAAGAAAACGATGTAAGAACTCGATTAATCGATTGACCAATTGATCGACATTCCGACAGTGTCGGAAGGACATCATCCGCGGCCGGTCGGCCCTAGAAGCCGACCGGCCGCGACTGTTTTCACCACGAGGAAGCGGGTGGGTCGGTTGAATGTCGCCATCGAGGTCCGCGGGCTGACCCGCACGTTCCACACCACCGTCCGCCGCCCCGGTTTCCTGGGCGCCGTCAGATCCCTGGTCAACCCGGAGCGAGTGGCCAAGCACGCCGTCGCCGACATCAGCTTCGACGTGGCCCCCGGCGAACTCCTCGCCCTGCTCGGCCCGAACGGCGCCGGCAAGTCCACCACCATCAAGATCCTGACCGGCATTCTCACGCCGACGTCCGGCCAGGCCAGGGTCGCGGGCGTGGTGCCGTACCTGGAGCGGGAGCGCAACGCCCGTAACATCGGCGCGGTGTTCGGGCAGCGCACCCAGCTGTGGTGGGACCTGCCGGTGCGGGAGTCGTTCGCGATCCTGCGGGACATCTACGAGGTGCCGAAGGCCGAACACGCCGCCCGGCTGAAGGAGTTCGACGAGATCCTGGACCTGTCGTCCTTCTGGGACACCCGGGTCCGGCACCTCTCGCTCGGCCAGCGGGTGCGCAGCGACCTGGCCGCCGCCCTGCTGCACGACCCGCCAGTGGTGTTCCTGGACGAGCCGACGATCGGCATGGACGTGGTGGTCAAGGAGCAGGTGCGGGAGTTCCTGCGCCACCAGGTGGAGCAGCGCGGCCGTACGGTCCTGCTGACCACGCACGACATGACGGAGGTCGAGCGGCTCGCCGAGCGGGTGGTGCTGGTCAACCACGGCCGGCTCGTGCTGGACGGCACCCTCGACGAGATCCGCCGGAAGTTCGGCTCGACCTGGCAGGTGCGGGCCACGCTCGCCGACGCGCAGGCCGAGGTCGTACCGCCGCCCGGCATCACCGTGCTGCGGCGGGGCGGCGCGCAGGTCGTCTTCGGCCCCGACGGGGCGGACGCGCCCACCGTCCAGCAGGCGTTGAAGGCCGTGATCGAGCGGTTCGAGGTGACGGACATCGCCTTGGACGAGGCGGACCTCGAGGACGTGATGCGGGCCGCGTACGTGCACGTCGGGGAGGTCTGACATGGCCGCGCTGCACGCCTGGCGCGCCTCCCGTGTCACCCCCCTCGGCGAACTGAACGCCCCGCCCCGGATGACCGCCGTCGCGCTCCGGCTGGCCGTCCAGGTGGTGCTCGTCTGGTCACTGTGGCGCGGGCTGTACGCGCAGACCGGCACGACCGCCGGCCTGAGCCGCGACCAGGCGGTGACCTACGCCGTGCTGGCCGTCCTGGCGTCCCGGCTGCGGGAGCTGGACCAGTACGCGGGGCGGGACACGGTCCTCCAGCACATGCACTTCGGCACCATCGTCTACTGGTACCTGCGCCCGCTGCCGCCGCAGCGCTACTACGCCCTGCGGGCCGCCGGCGAGCAGCTCTACGGGCTCGCGTGGGCGCTGACGGGATACGTGGTCTGCCTGGCGGCGGGGGTCGTCGAGCCGCCCCGCTCGGCCGCGGTGGCCGGGGTGTTCGTGCTCAGCATGCTGCTGGGCCAGTGGGTCCTCTACTACGTGATGCTCGTGCTCGACCAGTTGTGCTTCTGGACGGTCCGCAACACCGCCGCGATGCTCATCCTGCTGTTCGCGCAGAACCTGCTGTCCGGGGTGTACGCGCCGCTGTGGTTCTTCCCGGACTGGTTCGTCACGATGAGCGCCTTCCTGCCCTTCCAGGCCACGCTGAGCGTGCCGCTGTCGCTGTACGTGGGGCGGATCCCGCTGTCCGACGCGGCCTTCCAGCTGTCCGTGCAGGCCGCCTGGGTCTTGGTGCTGGCGTTGTTCACCCGGCTGTTGTGGCGGCGGGCCGCCCGGCGCGTGATCTCGCAGGGAGGCTGAGATGTCGGTGAAGGCTCTGCGGATCGTGTGGCGCGTCACGGCGCTCAACTTCCGCGCGCAGATGGAGTACCGCACCGAGTTCCTGCTGATGATCGCGATCGGGGCGATCTGGCAGGTGTCGGTGATCGTGTTCGCCACGGTGCTGCTGTCCCGGTTCGCCGGGATGGGCGGCTGGGACAGCTCGGACGTGCTGCTGATCCCGGCGACGCGCATGCTGGCACACGGTCTGTTCGTGCTGTTCCTGGGGCGGATGCACTGGGCCGGACGACAGATCCAGGAAGGCCGGGTCGACATCTACCTGACGCGCCCGATGCCCGTCCACCGGCAGATCCAGCTGGCGTTCTTCCCCACCAACGCCATCGGGGACCTGACGGTGGCGGCGGGTCTGATGGTGGGGGCGCTGTCCCGCAGCGACCTGGACTGGACGGCGGGCCGGATCACGTACCTGGTCGCGGCCGTGCTCGGCGGCATGCTGCTGGAGGCGGCCCTGTTCACGGTCGTGGCCAGCGCGTCCTTGCGCTTCCCGGCCGCCGACCAATGGGGCCGCTGGCTGGAGGAACTCCTCGGCACGTTCGGCAGCTACCCGCTGAACGTCCTGCCCAAGGCCGTGGGCGGCTTCCTGACGTACGGTCTTCCGCTCGCGTTCGTCGCCTACTTCCCGGCGGCGGTCCTGACCGGCCACGGCCACACCACGGGCGTGCCGTACTGGCTGGCGGCGGCGTCACCGCTGCTCGGGCTGCTGGCGTACCTGGGATCCCGGCTGCTGTGGCGGTGGAGTCTGCGGCACTACAGCGGGGTCAACGGGTGACCGGCCGGCCCCGCGGATCGGGGTGAACAGGGCGGTCACGGCGAGCAGGACGCAGATGGCTCCGGCGGCCACGGCCACCGGGGTCGTGCCCCGCTCCTCGGCGGCCCAGGTCAGCAAGGCCGCGCCGATGGGTGCCGCCGCGTACTGAAGTGTCCAGAAGGCGGAGGTGACGCGGCCCAGGAGGTGCTCGGGCGTGACCTCCTGGCGCAGCGACATCGAGCAGGTTCCCGCCATGCCGACGCAGGCGAGGAACGCGGCGCTCAGGGCCGCCACGACCGGCACGTCCCGGGCCCAGCCGAGACCGGCGAAGGCCAGCCCGCACACCGCGACCGAGCCGGTCCACGTCGGGCCGAAGCCGAGGCGGCGGCGGAACCGGGCCACGAGCAGGGCACCCGTGATGGTGCCGAGCGCGCCGACCGCCATGACGGTGCCGACCGTGCCGTCGTCATGGCCGAGGTCGTGCTTGAGGTGGTAGATGACCAGGTCGTTCAGGCCGAGGGTGAGGAAGCTGAAGACGAACAGCAGGGCGGTGAGCGAGCGCAGCACGGGGTGGCCGTGGAGGAAGGCGACGCCGGTGCGCAGGTCCTGCCACAGGCCGGTGCGCCGCCCCGTCCGCTCGTCGGGTGCGCGCTTGCGGAACCGTACGCAGCACAGGCACGCGGCCGACACCCCGAAGCTGGCCGCGTCCACACCGACCGCCGCGGCCGGGCCGGACCAGGCGGCGACCATTCCCGCGCACAGCGGCCCGAGGACGCCCGCGGCGGCGGCCGTCGCGTTCAACCGGCCGTTGGCCTCGGTGAGTCGCCCGGTGCCGACCAGGCCCCGCACGACCGTGACGTAGCCGACCGCGAACAGCATGCCGACGGCCTCGCACAGCGGCAGCACCACGTACAGCAGCCAGGTCTGCGGGCCGCACAGCCACACGAGCGGGATCACCCCGTACAGGACCATGCGCACGAGGTCGCAGGCGATGAGCAGCCGGCGCCGGTCCACCCGGTCCACCACGGCCCCGGCGAACACCGCCGCCACGACCGCCGCCGCCCCGCCCACCGCCGTCAGCAGCCCCATCCGCGCGAGGGACCCCGTGGACTGCAGCACCAGCAGGGGCAGGGCGATCAGCGCGAAGGAGTCGCCCAGCACGGAGAGGGTCTGCGCGACCCAGAAGATGCCGAAGTCCCGCTGCCGCCACAGGGGGCGGGTGCCGGGTAAGCCCTCGTCGGCGGCGTCCTCGCGCCGCGCCGCCCCGTGCGTCATGCCGCCGCCTCCCCCGAGTCCCAACTCTCCGGCTCCCGGGCAACTTTACGACTCGGGCTCAACCCGAAGGCTGAGCGAAAAAGCGATACCGGCGGGCGGTGAGGAGGGAGTAGCGTCCGCACGGTGAGGTCGGAGAGATCAGCATGAACATCGTCCTGGGCAACACTCCTGACGCCACCCTGGCCGCGTTCACCGCACGGGCGGCCGCCGATCCCGGCGTGGCCGGGCTGGTCCTCAGCGGCTCCCGGGTCCACGAGGGCATGCCGACAGTCCACTCCGACTACGACCTGCACGTGATCCTGAAGGACCAACACGCGTCCGCGATCGCCGAGTTGGACTGGTTCCGTTCCGCGCACCTGGACCTCGTGGTCATTCCGCTGGCGGAGTTCCGTACCCGGGGCATGCCCGGCCGGCCGGACCACTTCGCGCGCTACTCCTACGTCCACGCCCAGGTGCTGCTCGACCGTCTCGACGGGACCATCGCCCGGATCCTCGACGAGAAGCGGACGCTGGGCGAAACCGAGGCCCGGGCCGCCGTCGACGGCTGGCTCGACGCGTACGTCAACCAGACCTACCGCTCGCTGAAGAGCTACCGCGACGGCCGCCCCGCCATGGGCCACCTGGACGCCGCCGAGTCCGTCCCCTACGCGCTGGAGGTGCTCTTCGCCCTGCATCGCCGCGTCCGGCCCTACAACAAGTACCTCCAGTGGGAGCTGGAGCGGCAGCCGCTGGGCGAGCCCCGGTGGGAGGCGAGCCGGCTTCTGCCAGTCGTCCGTCGCATCCTGGCCGACGGCGACCCGCCCACCCAGCGCGCCCTCTTCACGGACATCGAGGAAGGGGCGCGCCGGGCCGGTCACGACCAGGTCCTCGACTCCTGGGGCGAGGACCTGCGGCTGCTGCGCCGGACCTGACCGGGCGTCAGTGGTCCGCGCAGCACGGTGTCGGGTCGGGGACCTCGAAGGGGACGAGGGTGCCGCCCGCGGCGGGCATGGCGGTCAGGACGAGTGCGCCGTCCTGCCACTGCGGGCGCACGTGGTCCCGGGTCGTCAGCGGCGTGCCGGGGGCGGGCGGGTCCGCGGTGCCGAGGACGGTCACGCGGTCGATCGCGGACCTGGACAGCACGTCCGCGACCGTCAGCGTGCCGGTGAGCGAGGTGACGCCCGGGTAGAGCACCGCGCGCCCCACCGGGTCCGGTACGCCGGGCAGCACCTCGTGGCCCAGGCCCGTGAGCCGCTCCAGGGCGGTGCGCCGGAGCGGCTCCGAGGGCAGGGCGAGGGACAGGACGACGCGGGGCCGTTCGCCGCGCACCAGGTGGGTGCAGCCGAACGCGTCCTCGGGCAGGGCGAGTTCGGCGGCCAGGGCGTGCAGCAGGTGGTCGGCCGCGCGCAGCTCCCTGACCCCCGCGTCGACGGTGAGGGCGTACGGCGTCACGAGGGCAGGACCCACACGGGGTTGGAGTAGAACCACAGGTCGCGCCACGGGTCCGCGTCGCCGACGACGTCGAGGGCCGGGCCGGCCGGATCGACGGTCGCGCCCATCGCGCCGACGGCGGACCGGTTGCCGTCGGTGCCGCGCAGCCGGACGTACACGGGCTTTTCCACGCGGCCGAGTTCGAAGGTCAGGCGAATGACGCCGGTGGCCTTGCTGACGTCGTACGCCTTGACGACCTTCGCGGTCGGGGCGGTGAAGGTGTCCCGGTCGGCGACCGGGCCCGTCACATCGCCCTGGATGACGTCGACGCGGGCCAGCTCGGGGACGAATCCGGCCCAGTTGGGGCCGCCGGCCGGGGTGACGTCGACGGTCAGCGTGACCTTCGTGCCCTTCTTGACGTGCAGCGCGCCGCCGAGCGTGGCCCAGCGGCCGCCGCCCGTCACGCGCACGTCCAGGGCGCTGACGAGCTGCCCGTGGTCGACCCAGATACGGCCGGCCCGGATGCCGTCCATGACGGCGGCGTACGAGAAGCCGTCGGCGCCCACGTGGGTACGGCTGTACTGGCCGGGCCAGTAGTCGCCCTGGGTGAGGTCGATCTTCCCGCCGTAGCCCGGGTCGGTGTGCTTGCCGTGGGCCGCGTAGTCGCTGTCGGGGCCGCCGCGCACGGCGGTGTCGGCGTAGACCTGGTGGGAGTCGGAGTTGGCGGTGATCCACCAGGGCTTGCCCTCGGCGAGGAGGCTGTCCCACAGGCCGCCGACGGTGGCGGTCATCCAGTCGAATCCGCCCCAGGTGCGGTAGCTCTCCGGCGGGTAGCCGGGGAAGGAGTTGACGCCGGGGTTGTTGTCGTAGATGCCGCGGGCGCGGGCCATGCCGAGCGGGGCGGGCAGGCCCGCGGCCTGGTGGCCGGGGGCGCCCTCGAAGCCGACGGCGATCCGGCGTCCGGAGCCGGTGGCGTCGCGCCAGGCGCGGATCTCGTGCGGGGAGTCGACGCCGCGCCGCGCCGGGTGGTTGGCGAGCATCAGCGCGTCCTTGACCTTGCGCCGCCTGACCTGGTCGGCGAGGAAGTTCAGGCCGGCGACGGCGAGTGCCTCGTTGGCGGGCGTGGAGTCGGAGGCGCCCTTGACGCTGCCGTCGTAGTCGGTCTCGAACTGCTTGAGGACGGCGACCTCGTTCCTGCCGGGGTGCACGAAGACCGTGCCGTGCTCGGCGGCCGGGATGTTCCACTCCAGGCCCTGGAAGACGAGGGTGTCCTCGTGGGCGTCGCGCGCCTCGCGGATGTCGGGGTTGACCTTCTCGACGCCGATCCTCGCGTGCGTGGCGTTGCCGTGGTCGGTGATGACCAGCCAGTCCATGCCGTGCCTGGCGCCCTGGCGGACCTGGTCGACGACGCGGTACTTGCCGTCGTTGCTGTACTGGGTGTGGATGTGGTGGTCGCCGGCGAGCCAGAGGAAGCCGTCCCTGCGGCGGCCGGTGGACGAGGCGGCGGGGGAAGAGGCTGCGGCGGGCGTCGCCGGAGCGAGGACGCTCCCGGCCGCCAGGCCCGCGCCGAGCAGACCGGCGCGCCGCAGCAGCGAGCGGCGCGAGCGCTGCTCGGGCGTGAGGGCCTCGTCGGGTACGGAGGTGTCGAAGGCGGGGGGCAGGGCCGGCGCGGCCTCGTGTGCGTGGTCGTGCCCGTGGTGGTGATGGCCGTGTGCGTGCCCGTGTCCCATGAAGCGCCTCCTGTGTGCCGCTGCCGTCCGCGGCTGCCTTCCGCGGCGCGTGACCGGGCCGCGTGTGGAGGATCGAGGCGAAACATGAACGTTGAACGACCGAGGGGTGATCGGCGGGCGGCCCGGGAGCGGCGGATCACCTCGTCTTTCACTGTTTCCCCAACTGGCCTTGTCCGTCACACTGGTTGCCACCAAATCTGAGCACCGTTCATGTTCCGCTCCGCCTCCCCCTGACCGGAGACACCCCCACCATGAGACGACTCCTCGGCACGCTCGCCGCTGCCGCTCTGGCCCTCACCGGACTGACCGCGACCTCCGCGACGCCCGCCGTCGCGGCGGACTCCGGTTCCTTCAACGTGCTGACCTACAACATCGCGGGCCTCCCCCTCGGGCTCGGCGACGGCGACCCCGAGACCAACACCCCGCTGATCGGGCAGCGGCTCGGGCCGTACGACATCGTGAACGTGCAGGAGGACTTCAACTACCACGCCTCGTTGTACGCCAACGACAAGCACCCGTACCGCACGGCGACCAGCGGTGGCGCGGCCTTCGGTGACGGGCTCAACACCCTCTCGGACCACCCCTTCGAGGACTTCCAGCGGGTGAAGTGGAAGAACTGCACGGGCACCAACTGCCTGACGCCCAAGGGCTTTTCGCTGGCGCGGGTCAGGCTCGCGGAGGGCGTCTTCGTCGACCTGTACAACGTCCACACCAACGCCGACTCGACCGACGACGCGCTCGCCGCACGCCGGGCCAACGTCGAGCAGCTCTCGGACTTCATCCAGGCGAACTCGGCGGGCAACGCGGTCATCGTCATGGGCGACACGAACACGCGGTACACCCGCACCGGCGACAACATCCGCACCCTGCTGTCCGAGAACGGCCTGACGGACGCCTGGGTGAAGCTGGTCAAGGGCGGCACGCCCCCGGCGCAGGGCAGCGACGCGCTGGTCTGCGACGCGGCGGCGCCGGCGAACGACTGCGAGGTCGTGGACAAGGTCCTGTACCGGGGCAGCAAGCTGCTGACGCTCACCGCGACCCGCTACGCCAACGACTGGAAGGCCTTCCTCCGCTCGGACGGCAAGCACCTCTCCGACCACTTCCCGCACGCGGTCGACTTCTCCTACACCCTCAACTCGTCCCTGTGCGCGAGCGACTTCATCGGCGGCCCGCACGGCACGGCCTTCAACGACGCGGACGACCTGCCGGCGAACCCCGCTCCCCGCACCCTCACCCTGCGCGGCGCCACCCGCCTGGACGCGGTGTCCCTGACCCACGACGGCGGCACGGCCCTCACCCACGGCGGCACGGGCGGCACGGCGGCCTCCCTCACGCTGGCCCAGGGCGAGCACCTGACCTCGGCGAAGCTGACCCAGGGCCAGAAGGACGGCCGGACCCGGGTCTTCTCGGCGTCCTTCACGACGGACAAGAACCGCACCCTGTCCGCCGGCACCGCCACGTCCGACGCGAAGACCTTCACGGCCCCCTCCGGCTGGCAGATCGTGGGCTTCACGGGCCGCGCGGGCGCGGAGATCGACAAGCTCGGGGTGATCTACGCGCCGATCCGCTGAGCTCGTACTACGCTCTTCCCTCATGCCCAGAGCCGGCCTCACGCCCGACCGCCTCGTCGCCGCCGCGGCCGACCTCGCCGACGAGGCCGGCCTGGACCACGTGACCCTCTCCGCCCTGGCCCGCCGCTTCGGCGTGAAGGACGCGAGTCTGTACACCCACGTCCGGAGCCTGAAGGACCTGCGCACCCGCCTGGCCCTCCGCGCGGGCGGCGAGATGATCGACCGGATCGCGGCGGCGGTCGAGGGGCGGGAGGCCGGCCGGGACACGCTCGGTGCCTTCGCCGGTGCCTACCGGGCCTACGCCCTGGAACACCCCGGCCGGTACGCGGCGACCCAGCTCCCGATCGACCAGGACCTCCTCACGGACTCCCCCGCGATGCGCCGCACGGCCGACGTCACCTACGGCATGCTCCGCGCCTACGGCCTGGAGGAACCCGACCTCACCGACGCCGTGCGCCTGCTGCGCAGCACCTTCCACGGCTACTGCGCCCTGGAGTCCACCGGCGCCTTCGGCGCGCCCCGTGACGTCCAGGCGTCCTGGGACCGGGCGATCGACGCCCTGCACGTACTGCTTCAGAACTGGCCCGGCGAGAAGAGGACGACCGATGCCTGACACAGCCGGTTCCATAGCGGAGACCTACACGCTGGGCGCCGGGCCCTGGACGATGACGCCCGTCACGCGGGGCGCGCTGGGCCAGATCTGGAAGCTCACCGGGAACGGGTCCTCGTGGGCCGTGAAGGAGCTGCTCTTCGGCTGCGACGAGGAGCAGGTCCGCCGCGAGGCCGCACTCCGGGACTCCGCGGCCGGCCTGGGCATCGCCTCGCCCCGCCTCCACCCGAACCGGGAGGGCGCGCACGTCTCCCGGCTCGCCTCGGGCGGGTCGTACGTGAAGCTGTACGACTGGGTCGACGGCACCCGCGCGGACGCGTCCGACCCGGACGTCCTGGACTGGTTCGGCCGGACCATGGCCCTGCTGCACCGGGCCGGTGAGGGCGCCGTCGAGACGCCGGACGACTGGTACGAGCGGTGTCCCGGTGACGCCGACTGGGAGGACGTGCTCAAGAAGGTGCGGGACGCCGGCCTGCCGTGGGCGGACGAACTGGACCGGTTCATCGCCACGTCCGCGCCCCGGCTGGCGTACTGGGTGACGCCGTCGGACCCCGGCGGCCTCGTGACCTCGCACCTCGACCTCCAGCCCCAGAACGTCCTGGTCGGCCGGGCCGGGCCGGTCCTCCTCGACTGGGACAACGCCGGGCCGGTCTCGGCGGACCGGGAGTTCGCGCGTGCCGTGTACGTGTGGTCGGGCCGGAACGAGGTCGACATCGCGGCCGCCCGGCGCCTGGCGCGGGCCTACCGCGAGGCCGGGGGCCGGGCCGAGGTCACGGGCCCGGAGTCGTTCTCGATGCTCTTCGCCACGGACTTGAACTACATCCGTGTGCAGGCCGAGTGCGCCGTCGATCCGGCGGTGACCGCGGCGCAGCGCGAGTTCGCGGGCCGGCAGGTCGTCACCTGCCTGCGGTGCCTGCCGGACCTCGCTGCCGTGTCGCTGCTGGTCGCCGCGCTCGACACCTGACGCGGCGGCCTACCGCGGCGGTACCTGACCGGCCACTTCCGCGTACGACGGTGTGCGCCCCGCCGGCGTCCGGCCGGCCCGGATCTCCGCCACCGCCTCCAGGGCCGCGCCCAGCGCCCGCCGGTACAGCAGCGAGCCGAGGCTGATCCGGCGTACGCCGGCGTCGGCGAGGCGGGAGACGGCGGGTCCGTCCGGTGAGTAGAGGATGTTCAGGGGTGCGTGCACGTGGCGCACCAGGGCGGTGATCCGCCGCAGGTCCGTGAGGCCGGGGACGAACACGCCGTCCGCGCCCGCCTGTTGGTAGGCGTCGAGCCGGGCGAGCGTGTCCGCGGTGTCGCCGTCGCCGTCGCCGAGCCAGTGGGTGTCGGTGCGGGCGTTGACGAAGAGGCCGGGGGCGGCCTCCTTGACCGCGGCGATCTTCGCCGCGTGCCGGTCGGCGGGCCCGAGTCCGTCCTCCAGGTTGATGCCGACGACCCCGACGGCGTGCAGCTCGCGCGCGAACCGCGCCACCTCGTCCGGGTCGTCGCTGAAGCCGCCCTCGGCGTCGACGGACAACAGCCACGGTTCCGGGCCGAGAGCACGGGCCAGCCGGAGCGTCTCCGCGCGGGTCGCCGCCGCGCCGTCGGGAAGTCCCGCGGCGGCGGCGACGCCCAGGCTCGTCGTCCCGATCGCCCGGAATCCCTGCCCGGCCAGGGCCCGAGCGGACGCGCAGTCCCAGGCGTTGGGCAGCAGGAGGGGCTCCTCGGCGTGGTGGAGGGCGGCGAAGGCGGAGTCGGCCCCCGCGGCCGGTGTCTGCTTCGGATGAGCGGTCATGGGGCCACGCTAGCCAGGTGGGTCAAGACAGGATCTCGACGTACCCGTCGCTCCCGTGCACACGGATCCGCTGCCCGTCCCGGATCAGCCGGGTGGCCTGCTCCACGCCCACCACGGCCGGCAAGCCGTACTCGCGGGCGATCACCGCGCCGTGCGTCATCAGGCCGCCCACCTCCGTCACCAGGCCCGCGACGGAGACGAACAGCGGCGACCAGCTGGGGTCCGTGTAAGTCGTGACCAGGATGTCGCCCGCCTGGAGATCGGCCTCGGCCATGTCGAGGATGACGCGGGCCGTCCCCTCGACGGTCCCGGCGGAGACGGGCAGGCCGACCAGGGCGCCGGCCGGCACGTCGTCGCGCCGGTACGCCCCGGTGACGGCCTCGCCGTCCGAGGTGAGCACCCGGGGCGGGGTGAGCGCCTGGTAGGACCGGAAGGCGTCCTTGCGCTCCCGGACGAGCCGGTCGTCCACCTGGTGCGAGCGCACGACGTCGTGGAATTCCTGGAACGTGAGGTAGAAGGCGTCCTCCCGCTCGGCGAGCACGCCCGCCCGCACGAGGCGCTCGGCCTCCTCCATCAGGGCCTGCTTGTAGACGAAGGAGCGGCAGACGATGCCGTACTTCGGATACTCCCGGTACCCGATGAAGGTGCGGACCCGGTCGATCATCCGCTTGGTCTCGGCGGCTTTCCGCTCCCCGTCCGGCAGGGCCCGCAGGCGTGCCAGCACGTCCTGTTCCTGCCGCAGCGCCTTCTGCAGGCCCTCCTCGAAGCGGCGCCCGGCGGCGCCCGGCCCGAAGTGCCTGACGTTGTCGAGGATCACGGGCACGAGCGTGCTGGGGCGCTCGCGCCAGCGCGGCCTGGTGATGTCGATCTCGCCGACGCAGCGCATGCCGTACCGGTCGAGGTAGGCCTCGATGGCGTCGCGCGCTTCGGTCCCGCCCGGGAGCTTCACCAACTCGTCGAGGAAGCCGTCGTCCTCGACGCCCTCCAGGAACGCCACGACCTCCGGATGGGGGCGGATCGCGTCCGCGACGTCGAGCAGCGCCAGTCCCATCTCCGAGGTGATGTTGCCGGGGGCGGACAGGGTGAGCGTGTCGGCCGCGTTCTTCTCGCCCAGCCACTCCTGCAGCTTGTCGTTGAGCCACCACGTGGCTTCCATCCCCGCCATGATCACCTGCATGCTCTGCGGATCGCC
Organism: Streptomyces sp. NPDC016851; assembly: GCF_055562795.1. Classification (NCBI taxonomy): domain Bacteria; kingdom Bacillati; phylum Actinomycetota; class Actinomycetes; order Kitasatosporales; family Streptomycetaceae; genus Streptomyces; species Streptomyces sp. NPDC016851. The sequence continues at coordinate 64,256 of NZ_JBVHEP010000017.1, read as the reverse complement.
GAGGACGCGTTTGTGCTCCTCGAAGGCCTCCAGCAGGAAGTCGAACAGCGCCGGTCCGGTCTTCGTCCGGATGTCGCGCTGCAGGGCGGCGACGGACGCCTGACTGCGCTCGATCAGCTCGGTGACGATGGCCGGATCGGTCTCGATCGAAGCGGACGTGCGACCGCCCGAAGGCGGCCCGCCGGGGCCCGCGTCCGGGAGCGGCGGGACGAAGTCGCCGCGGTCGAGGACGGTCTCCAGCGCGTCCCTGACCAGCGGATCGCCTCTCCCCACCATGTCGAGGAGGCCGGCGCGGCTCGCGGGCGAGGCCAGGCGCCGGGTGACGTCGACGAACAGCCTCCCGCCGGCCTCCTGCATCGGCACCATGGCCGTCAGCTGCCACATGGAGAGGCCCAGGGGCTTCATGGCGTCGGTCATCATCTGCTGATGTCCGACGGAGACGTAGACGTGGTTCTCCTGGTCGCCGGTCTCGGGGACGGGGAACAGCGTCGTGATCGGCCGGCTCTGCACGATGTGGAAGTCATCGCCGTCCAGGCACCATTCGATGTCCTGCGGGCGCCCGAAGCGCGCTTCGATCCGCCGTCCGAGCCGCACCAGCCGCACGACCTGTTCATCCGTCAGCGCCGGCTGCTCCTGCCGCCGCGCGTCGATCGCCACCTCGTGCGTGCCGCCGGCCGGCAGGGCGTGCACGGCACGCTGTTTGGCGGCGATCGTCTTCGCGACGACTTCCCCGTCGCGCACCTTGAAGACGTCCGGGTTCACCAGGCCGGAGACCAAGGCCTCGCCGAGGCCGAGGCCGGCGTCCACGGTGGCGACCTTCCGGTCGCCGGTGACGGGGTCGGCCGTGAATAGGATGCCGGCCGCCTGCGGGAAGACCATCCGCTGCACGACCACGGCCATGTGGACCGTGCGGTGGTCGATGCCGCCGCGCCGGCGGTAGGTCACCGCCCGCTCGGTGAACAGCGAGGCCCAGCACCGGCTGACGTGCCGGAGGACCGCCTCCTGCCCCACGACGTTCAGGTACGTGTCCTGCTGGCCGGCGAAGGAGGCCGTCGGCAGGTCCTCCGCCGTCGCGCTGGACCGGACGGCGTAGGCGGCCTGTGCGCCGTGGCGGGCGAGCGCGCCGGTGATCGCCGCGGCGAGATCGTCCGGGACGGCGATGTCTTCGATGGTCCGGCGGATCCGCGCGCTGAGCGTACGGACCGCCTCCCGGTCGTCCGGGTCCACGCGCGACAACCGGTCGAGCAGATCGTCGACCGACGGCGCTTGCGCCATGATCCGCCGGAAGGCCTCCGTCGTCACGCAGAAGCCGGCCGGTACGCGGACGCCCTCGATCCGCGAAAGCCTGCCCAGGTGCGCGCCCTTGCCCCCGACGACCGCGACCTGTGTCTCGTCGATCTCTTGAAGATCCCGCACAAAGTGCTCAGCCATCCGACGCGTTCCCCATTTCCGCAGTGTGTGGCACAGGCCGACGATTCTGCGCCCTGACCCGGGCCTTGCGGCAAGCCCCCCGGCGCGCTATACGTTGAGAGTGGCAAGGAGAGTTCTCTCCTTGCCATTGCCATGTCGTCGGCGGTTTCGAAGGGCCAGCGCGTCACGTGAGCGGCGCTGCCTCCACTCCCGAATCGTCCAGCCGGACCCGCGCCCCGTCCCCGTGGCTCCAGCGGACCTCGACCACCCCTGCCTCGTCCACCCGCACGGAGACCAGCTCCGCCAGCGGGAGGGGGTCCGGCTCGCCCGTCAGCCGGGCCAGGGCGACGAAGAGCGTGGCGTCCTCGCCGGTGACACCTGTGAGGGAGTCGTCGAGGCCGGCCGCGGGCAGGAGTTCGGCCCGCAGGCCCTCTCCCGCCGGCCAGCCGGTGACCCGTACGGGCGTCCCGGGCTCCGCGCCCGTCACCAGGTGTGCCCGCACCTCCGCCGCCCCGTGCGCGAGCACCACGCTCGTCACCCGGGCTCCCCCGCCCGCGGTGTGGCGCGAGGCCGCCCAGCCCTCGCCGACGCCCAGCGGTTCGATGCCGGTGCGGCTCGGGTCGTCGCCGACGAGCACGCTGTTGTCGTAGGAGGGGGACGGCGCCGTCACGGTCGAGTAGGCCAGGCGCGTGTAGTACGGGTCGTAGCGGACGTCCTCGCTGCCGTGGTTGTGCAGGCGGACCACGCCGTCGCAACGGGTGGACTGGAGCAGCCAGTTGGGCGGGCCGACGGGGGTGATGGCATCCGCGCGTTCGGCCGGGGCGGGTTCCTCCGCCGCCGTCCACACCTCGTGGTCGGGCGGCAGGAGCAGGCCGAGGAAGCCCTTGCTCGCCCAGTACGGGGAGGCCGGGCCCGAGTAGCCCTGGAGGACGGACGCGTCGGGGCCGTGCCAGCCCAGGGAGAGCAGGCCCCGGTCGTCGACCGCGCCCCGGTCGAGGAAGTAGCGCAGTGCTCCCGAGGCCAGGCGCCGGGTCTCGCCCGGGGAGAGCGGTGTACGGCCGGTCAGGGCGCCCAGCCACAGCGGTGCGGTCGTCGCGAAGCGGTAGGTGAGGGAGCGGCCCTGGTGCATGGGCGCGCCGTCGCCGCCGAACAGGCGGGCGTAGTCGGAGAGATGGCGTTCCAGACGTGTCCCGTACAGCTCCAGCAGGCGCTCGTCCCGCTCCAGCCAGGCGTGCAGCACCGGGTAGAGGTGCATCGCCCAGCCGTTGTAGTAGTCGAACTTGCGGCCGTCGCCGTCGGTGTACCAGCCGTCGCCCAGGTACCACTGCTCGATGCGTTCCAGGCCGCGGTCGATCGCCGCGCGGGAGGCGTCCGGCTCGTGGCCGATCTCGGCCAGGAAGCCGCCCACCGTGACCGGGAAGAGCTCCCAGTTGCAGGGCCAGGCCTCGGCGGTGAGCGCGTCGCCCAGCCAGGCCGCCGCCCGTTGGCGCACGCCGTCGTCCAGGCGGTCCCACAACTGCTCCCGGGTCAGCCGCAGGGCGAGTGCGATGGACGCCGCCTCCACCAGGGGCTGGCTGCGGTCCTCGATGCGGGGCCAGACGCCCGAGACCCCGGCGGCCAGACCGTCGGCGTAGCGCTCCAGGGCCTTCTCGTCGCGGCGGAAGGCGGCCAGCAGCAGCGTGCGGGCGTAGCCCTCCAGGCCGTCGGAGAGGCGGCCGGACCAGCTGGTGTGGTCGCCGGGCAGGTGGTAGAGCGCGCGGTCCTCGGTCGCGTACGGCTCGACGGCGGTGAGCAGGGCGTCGGCCGCCGCCTCCCAGTGGGCGCGGGTGTAGCCGGTGATCGAGGAGGCCGTGCGGTCGGCGGGAGGCAGCTGCATCGCGTCTCTTTCGTGCTGGGACAGGTCGGAACAGGCGAAGAGGGTGGACCTGGAGCGCCCCGGTTCCGGTCGGGGCGCCCCAGGGGTTCATCCCACCCGCACCTTGCCCTTCGGCACCAGATGCCGGGTGACGAGTTCGTCGCGAACCAGGCCCGCGTAGGCCGTGGCACCGCGCACGGAGGTGTGCGTGTTGTCCCGCTTCTCGTCGTAGAGGTAGAGGGCCTTGGAACCCTCCACGCCCAGGGACTCGACGAGTGCCTTCGTCTTGGCCGTGAGGTCGATCAGCGGGACGTCCCGCTCGGCGGCGACGGAGCGGGTGACCGCCGGGTGGTCGACGCCCAGGCCGTTGACCAGGAGCGCGGTTCCGTTGTTCAGCGTGCCGTCGGTGTTGAACCAGCGCCGCACGATGGGAGTGACAAGGACCGGCTGTCCGCCCCGCTCCCGGACTCCCGCCACCAGGGCCTCCAGGTTGGCCCGGTAGGTGGCCTCGTCCGTGGTCTTGTCGTTGTGGGCGAGCTGGACGAGGACCAGGTCGCCGGGGCGGATCAGGGGCCGTACGGTGGCCCACAGTCGCGGGTTCCCCAGAAACGTGACCGTACTCTCGCCGGAATCGGCGTAGTTGGCGACGGACACGCCCTGGCGGAGGTACTGGGGCAGCTGCTGGCCCCAGCCGGAGTACGGGTCGCCGGGCTGGTCGCAGACGGTGGAGTCGCCGACCAGGAAGATCTGGCGCGTGTGCCGGGCCGGGGTGACCTTGATGCCGGCCAGGGCGGGGGCGGAGCCGCCGATCCGCAGGTCGAGGCCGGGGGTTCCGTCGGGGCCGGTGGGCTCGCCCTCAGGGGTGCGGACGTTCACGGTGAAGCTGCGGGTGACGCGCTCGCCCGCCGGTGCGGCCGTCTCCGGCAGCAGGGACCGGCGGGTCTCGCCGCTGACACTCGTGGCGGACGCGGTCTTCCCGCCGAGCACGACCCGCACGTCGTACGTGCCGGGCGGGACGTCGAAGTGGCAGGCACCGGCGGTGCACTGCGCGAGGCCCGGCCTTCCGCCGGCCTCGTCCGCGTGGGCGGGTACGGCGGACAGGGCGGTGCTCAGCGTCACGGCCGCCAGCGCGGCGATGGTGAAACGTCTCACTCGCAACTCCTCCGTCACGGTGACAAGGCTTGGCGGCTGAACGTATCGCCTCTGGCAAGCGCTTTCTAGACCTCGACCCGATTTCGCGAGGATCCTGTCCCCAGGCGCGTGAAAGCCCTTTCGCGAATCGATTCAACTGTCACCCTCGCTCGATGCCTGGACGTCCGCCGCCCCCTCCCCGCCCACCCAGCCGAACACCCGGTCGCTGACCAACGGTTCGTACCGCGGCAACAACCACACGTTCACGTACAGCGTCCCGGCGTCCGCCTGGAAGACGGACCCGAGCCAGTACAACGTGCTCAGGATCGACGTGGTGAGCGGGTCGGGGGCGACCGGCTTCCTCAGTGCGGGGACGGCGATCGACGTGATCGACCTACTGACGTAGTGGCCGTCCCGGTGGTGGTCAGGTCCCGCGCGTCCACTGCTGGTTGGTGCCTGAGTTGCACGTGTACGTGATGAGCGCGGCGCCGTTGGCGGTCGACGCGCCGTTCACGTCCAGGCACTCGCCGGTCGCACGCGACTTGACGTTCACGTACGAGCCGGTGGTGGTCAGCGACCACTGCTGGCTCGTCGCGGAGGAGCAGTTCTCCTGCGTGACCGTGCTCGCGTTCTCCTGCACGCACAGGGAGCTGTTCCTGACCATCAGCTGGTAGTAACCGCTTCCGGCGGACTTGAACCAGTACTTCTGGTTGGTGCCGCCGTTGCAGTCGTACTGCTTCAGTTGGGCCCCGGCCCAGAGCGACTGGCTGGTCACGTCCGCGCACTTGGAGGAGTGGCGGGCGATCAGGGTGTTGTACGTGGCGCTCGTGCCGGAGACGGTCCCGGCGGCCGTGTCGACGGTGACCTGCGGCGACCAGGACATGGACATCGTGGTCGAGTTGGAGAAGGTCAGCGGCAGCCAGACGTACCGCGAGTCGTTGACGGTCCCGCCGAAGGAGTTGCCCCAGCGGTCGCCCAGGTAGAGGTAGGAGGTACCGGACGTGCCCTGGACCGGCAGCACGAACGCGGTCTGCGAGCCGTACGTCGTCGAGTCGCCGATGTTCTTCATGGCCGACCAGGGCCCGCCGATGCTGGTGGCCGTGGCGTACTGCTGCTGGTTGGGGTTCCAGCCCGTGGCGCCCGAGGTCAGCATGAAGTACACGCCGTTCCGCTTGAACAGCGCCGGGGCCTCGCGGTGGCCGCCGGGCCAGGGGTTGGCGACCAGGCTCGCGATGCCGGTGTAGTCGGCGGTGAGGCGGTAGATCTGGAGGTCGTAGTTCTCGCGGGCGGCGGAGATCATGTACCCGGCGCCGTCGGTGTCGACGAAGACCGTGATGTCGCGGGACATGTGCTGGCCGAGCGGACGGAAGCTGCCCTTCCAGGTGTAGTTTCCGTCAACGGTGTCGGAGACGGCGACGGCCGCGCGGGCCTCGCTGTAATCCGTGCCGTTCTCCTTGTGCATCCACATCACGAACTTGCCGGTGGACGCGTTGTACATGACCTTCGGCCGCTCGATGTTGGCGGTCGCCAGCTCCGGGTCGCTGGCCTCGGTCAGGACGTGGTTGCGGAACTCCCAGTTCTTCAGGTCGGTCGAGCGGTAGGCGTCGACGTACCGGAAGGTGTTGTCGGCGTTGCGGTGCTCGCCGAACCAGTAGTAGTACGAGCCGACCTTGAGGACCCCGCCGCCGTGCGCGTGGACCGGGTTGCCGGAGGTGTCCTTGAACTGGGTGCCGTTGGTGATGGTCTGGGGCGCGGCCTGGGCGGGGCCGGCGGTGGCGAGGGCGCCGAACAGGCCCAGGCACAGGGCGAGGAGGAGCGCGTACGCACGTCTCATCTCAGCCACCCGTCTTCACGGTGTCGGCGACCGGGATGCCGAAGTCCGGGGTGCCGTCCGGCTTCCAGCCGAGCTTCTGGATGCGTGTGTGCCGGTTGGGGTCGTTCAGCGGGTCGCCGTTGATCTCCTTGTACTGGCGGGCGTGGTAGACGAGGACGTCGGTGCGGCCGTCCTCGGCGACGGTGAAGCAGTTGTGGCCGGGGCCGTACTGCTTGGTGGTGTCATTGCTGGTGAAGACCGGCGTCGGCGACTTGGACCAGCTGATGGGGTCCAGGAGGTGGCTGTCGGCATCGGCGGTCAGCAGGCCCATGCAGTAGTTGAAGTCGGTGGCGCTGGCCGAGTACGTCATGAAGAGGCGGCCGTTGCGCTTGATGACGTACGGGCCCTCGTTGACCTTGAAGCCGATGCGCTCCCAGTCGTACTCGGGGGTGGAGAGCCGCACCTGCGGGCCCTTCAGGGTCCAGGGGTTCGCCATCTCGGACAGGAAGATGCCGGTGTTGTTGTCCATTCCGGGCTCGTGCTGCGCCCAGGCGAGGTAGCGCTTGCCGCGGTGGGTGAAGGTGGTGGCGTCCAGGGAGAAGGTCTCCCAGGCCGTCTTCACCTGGCCCTTCTCCACCCAGGTGCCCTTGAACGGGTTGGGATGGGCGTTCTCCAGCACCCATATGCGGATCGCCCACACGTCCTCGGCGGGCGCGGAGGCGAAGTAGATGTACCACTTGCCGCCGATGCGGTGCAGTTCCGGCGCCCAGATGTGCGCGCCCATGTCGCCCGTGGGGTGGGCGCGCCAGATCACGGACTCGTCGGCCGTGCCCAGGCCGTTCAGGGTGCGGGAGCGGCGCAGGATGATGCGGTCGTACTCGGGGGCGGTGGCGGTGAAGTAGTAGAAGCCGTCCTTGTGCCGGTTGATGTGCGGGTCGGCCCGGTTGCGGACGAGCGGGTTCACGAAGGGAGCCGGCTTCGGGGGCCGGGTCTGGGTGGCGGCCTGGGCCACACCCGGGACGGCGGGGACGGCGGCCAGGGCACCGGCGGCTGCGGCGCCCTTCAGCAGCAGCCTGCGGCTGGGGGGTTCGGGCAGAGCGTGGTCGCGGTCGCGGCTCATGCGGTGGGGCCTGCCTCTCGCTGGGGGACACACGGCGTTGTCCGATGCGTCGCCTGATACATCGCCTGATGCGTCGTCTGACATTTCGAACACCATCTGTCATTACGAACGCCGAAAAGGTAAGGGCGTGCCCCCAGGAGGTCAACGGGTCTGACGGGACGAAGAGAGACGGCTGCGAGAAAGGGGGCAACCTTTCCGGCCCCGGCGGCGACTGGTGGGTCGAAAGCGTGCATTCCCCTGAACCACGTAAGGACGCAACCGTGGCATCCCATTCCCGCCGCCGTCCCCTCCGCAAGCGGCGCACGGCCCTCGTCCTCGCCGTCGCCGTGGCAGCGGTGGGAGTTCTGCTGTCCCTGATGGTGGCACTCCGCCCCGACGACGAGCCGAACGCCGTGCGAGCCGCTGCGGAGCCCGCCGCCGGCAACCGGTCGAGTGCCCCGGCGGCGACACCGGAACGGAAGGCGGAACCGAGCCCGAAGCAGAAGCAGAAGCAGAAGCAGAAGCCGAAGCCGTCCAAGGCCTTCCCGACGCCGACCGCGACCACCCCGTCGAAGCGTCCCTCGCCCACCGGCGCCCCGCGGTCCGCACCGCGGCCGGCGTCCGGCACGGCACCGCTGGCGGGACGTATCCAGCCCCAGGTCGCCTACAAGGGGGTCGCCACCCACTACGACGCCGCGGACGGCGACGGCGCCTGCCTGTACGGCCCGAGCCCCGACCTCATGGTCGCGGCGATGAACCACACCGACTACGAGACGTCCAAGGCGTGCGGGGCGTACGTCCTCGTCCGCGCGGCGAACGGCGCCTCCGTCACCGTCCGGATCACCAACGAGTGCCCGCTGCCCTGCGCCCCCGGACAGCTCGACCTCAGCAAGGAAGCCTTCGCCAAGCTCGCCGGCCTCTCCGCCGGCCGGATCCCGGTCACCTGGAGCCTGCTGAGCCCCAGCACGTCCGACACCGTCTCGATCCGCTACAAGACCGGCTCCAGCCGCCACTGGTGCGGCATCCAGGCACTCGGCCACCGCAACCCGCTGGCCCGCCTGGAGGTCAAGACCGGCAGCGGCTGGACCCGGCTGACGCGGACCGAGTACAACTACTTCCTCTCCCCCTCCGGCACGGGCTGCGGCGGCGCCCTGAGGCTCACCGACATCTACGGCGAACAGCTCACCGTCGAGGGCGTCCCGATCCGCCCGGACGTCAAACAGGCGACGCGGGTGCAGTTCGCCCGGCACTGAGCGGTCGGACGGCAACCGCCGATTTTCTGTTATCGGCGCCCACCGCCCGCGTCTCCTCTCCCGTGCGCAGTCTCACCCACACCACAGCAGCGGCCGCCTGTGTCCTCGCGGCGGTCGCCTCCCTGCTCGCCGCTCCCCCGGCGGTGGCCGCCGGTCCCCGGGACGTCACCGCCGACGTGCTGGCCGACCGGGACGTCACGCTCGGCGGTGACACGGTCGTCACCGTGCCGCCCGGGACGACGACGTACGACGGCGTGTTCCGGGGTGAGGGCACGCTCACGGTGCGCGGCAGCGGGACCCTGGTCCTCACCAAGGACAGCGACTTCACGCTCCCGGAGTCCCGGCGGCGGCAGCGGGTGCGGACGCTGGGCGGGAACCACCCGTACGTCACCGTCGCCAACCCGGACCCGCCGGCGGTCACGGTGGAGCGCGGTGCGACGCTGCAGTACGGCGACGGCGGTACGACGGGACTGATCGGCCGCTTCCCGTACGACACCCCGGCGTTCCGCCTCAACCAGGACAACATCCGGGTCGACGGCACCCTGCGGCTGTCGCTGAAGAGCGCGTACAACCTGGGCACCATCAGCGGCTCCGGGCTGATCACCCAGCCGAGGTTCCTGTGGGGCACCTGGGACGTGTCGGGCACGCACTCCTTCTCCGGGGTGATCGACAACGGCACGCAGCTCAACGCGGGCCGCCCGGAGTACGCGACCTCGCTCCCCAACGTCCGCAAGGTCCTCAACCAGGGCACCTGGACCGTCGACACGCCGCTCGGCCGGACCGTCACGATGGGCATGGACTTCTATCAGCGCGAGTACGGCAGCGACATCAACGTCCAGTCGCGGCCCGGCAGCAAGGTGATCCTCACCGGCCAGTACAGCTGGTCGGACCAGGGCGGCGACAGGGACCCGTCGCTCAGCGACCCGGCCCTCAACTGGACGCCCGCCCGCAAGAACGTCAACAAGCGCGGCACCAACATCAAGGGCGCGAACGTCCAGTGGGGCGACGGCACCACGAACCGGATCTTCATGCCGGGCACCGCCGAGACGGTCTACATCAACCTGCTGGCCGCCCGCTCCCGTTCGCGCCTCACCTTCGACTACGACGGCCCGGTGACGCTCGGCGCCCCCATCGGCGGCGGCGTGTTCCACGACACCCTCTCCGCCCCCGGCGCCGGCGACATCGTCATCGCGGGAACCCCCGGCAACGACGTGACCTTCGCGGCCGTCCAGTACTACGACGGCTCGACGACGGTGGAGAAGGGGGCGGTGCTGCGGCTGGGCAGCGGGAAGCGGGGCGGGGACGGCGGACTGTACACGGCAGGCGCCCGCTACCGGGTCGTCAACGACGGCTCACTCGTCCTGCGCAACACCAAGCGGCCTCTCACCCTTTCCCGCATCGGCGGCAGCGGCTCCCTCACCCAGTCGGGAGCCGCCACGACGACACTGACGGGTCCCGCCGTCACGTACACCGGGACGACCACCGTCTCCCAGGGCACGCTGGCCCTCCGAAAGGGCGCCACGCTCACTCGCAGCAAGGCCATACGCCTGACGGCGGCCGGGGCGCGGCTGGACACGGGCCCGGCTGGTCTGCGCGTCGCGACCACACTCACCGGCAAGGGCACGGTCGCGGGAGCGGTGACGAACGACGGTGCCGTGACGACCGGCCTCACCGTGAAGGGGGCCTACACGCAGAGCTCCAAGGGCACCCTGGTCCTGCGCGGCAAGCCGCTGAAGGTGACGGGGACGGTACGGCTGGCCGGGGACCTCGACGTCTCGGCCCTCGGAGACCGGGGCCGGCCGGCTCGTGAGGTCACCGTCCTCGACCACAAGGGCGACGGCAGGATCTCTGGAACGTTCAAGGGGCTGCGGCAAGGCGCCCGCCTGAAGCTCGGTGACACCACCTACCGCATCGACTACCGGGCGGGAGACGGGAACGACGTCGCCCTGACCGCGAAGACCGCCCCGAGTCCCTCCCCGACCGCGCCCGAGGCGTCCGCGTCCGGCGCCGCGGCGCCCCGGAGCACCGGCGCGTCGGAGGACGTCGGCTTCGGCTGGTGGCCGTACGCGCTCGGGCTGGCCCTCGTCGTCAGCCTCGCCGTACCGATGGCGGCGCGACGCGGCCGGGGCCGTCGGCGTACCGGCCGGCACTCGGCCCGCGCGCGGAGTTGAGGCTCACAGCTCGGACTCGCCCCACGCCGTGACGACCGCTTCGTCGCCTACGGACACCGTGCCGGGCCGCAGCACGGCGAACTTCACGCCGAAGGCGATGCCGCCCTCGGACGCCCGCCGGTAGCCGGCGAGGGTGCGCAGCGGTTCCGGGCCCGCCCTCGCCCCGGACTCCTGCTCGACCAGGGTGACGGCGCAGCGGATGGCGAGCTTGGCGTAGCCCAGTTCGGTGTCGCCGATGCGGATGCGGCGGGCGCGGTCCTCGGCGTGTGGTTCGGCCCAGCCGTCGAGCACGATGTTGGGGCGGAAGCGGTTCACGGGCAGCGGGCTCGCGCCGCGTTCGCCCAGTTTCCGGTTGAGGAGGTCGAGGGTGGAGCGCGAGACGACGTGCAGGGCACAGCTGTCGGCGTAGCCGGAGGTGCCCGGCGTCATGCCGTCGGTCACCCGGTCGTGTTCCGGCGGTACGCGCACCAGTCGGCTCGGGGCGCGCAGCACCTCCGAGAGCCAGTCGGCTGCCGTGTCGCCCTGGTCGATGCCCTGGTAAGCGGTTCCGAACAGGTCCACTTTCCGGCGGGTGCCGGTGGCGTCCACCCGGAGGTGCAGGTCCTCGGTGCCCGGCGCGCCGAGCGTGAGGCGCGCGCCGTCGGCGGTGACGGCCGGCCGGATGACGGCCAGCCGGGGATCCCGGCGCTGCGTGCGGTACACGCCCTCCTCGCTGACGACCATGAAGCTGCGGTCGTGCGCCAGTCCGGCGGGTGTCAGCGGCGCCTGGGCCGCCGAGGTCCCGGCGCATCCCTTTACCGGGTAGTACGACAACTCGACGACGCGGGCCATGCTCTTCCCCTCTCCGCTCTTCCCTTCTCCCGGCGGTGAGCCCCACACGTCCGCGTCAGCGGCCGCTCGGCGCCTGAGGGAAACCGAGCTGGGGAGCCAGCAGCCGGGCCTCGGCCGCCCAGTCGGCGAGGAAGGCGAGGGTCAGGCCGCGTTCGCGGTAGCGGAGTCCGGCGGGGACGGCGCCCTGCCCGCCGTAGGCCGGCTGCTCGTCGTCCGCCCGGGCGAGCATCAGTGCGGTGAGCCAGTCGTACTTCACGGCGGAGGCGCACACGCCGAGCCGTACGAGCCGTTCGTCACCCCGCCAGCCGCCCTCGCGCAGGCCCTGCACGTACGCGTCGTACGCCGCCTTGGCCAGGCCGGGGAGGTCGGCGGCCGGGACGAACAGGTCGAAGACGCAGTCGGGGAGGTAGTTGCCGACGTCCTCACCGAGCGCGCCGTCCCCGGCGAACGCCCAGTCCAACAGGACGCTGTCGCGGCCGTCGGAGTGGACGTTGGCCGGCCACTGGTCGAGGTGGCAGAAGGCTCGCGGCAGGGACTCCATGACCGTGAGGAACCACTCGCGGTCGTGGTGAAGGCGGACCATGTCCTCGCGCAGGCCCGCCGGGAAGTGCTCCCGGACCAGGGGGTGCCGCCAGGCCTCGTCATCGTCGAGCAAGTCCTGGCCGGTCGTCTTGTCGGCCGTGTAGTCGCGCAGGAAGCGCTGCGACAGCCACGGCCGGTCCTCCCCCGCACCCACCGCGCCCTGCGCGGCCCCGAGCCGGTGCGCGTGCTCGACGTGCCGGGCGAGCGGCCAGGCCGTCGCCGGTTCGCCCGGCACGTCCTCCAGCCACAACGCCAGGTCACCGTCGGCGCGTTCGACGCAGGCCAGCAGCCGGGGCGCGCGGATGCCGTGCCGCTGCCAGACCTGGGCGAGCCCCGACTGGTAGACGTAGGCCTCCCGGCGCCAGAAGTTCCAGTGCCGGGGGTCGTTGGAGGCGGCCCACGTGGTGCTGGTCTCCTTCGTCCGCGTCAGCACCTTCAGGACGGCCGACCGGCCGCCGCCCGTGACACGCCACACGCCCGCGGTGACGCCGTTCAACGGGTTGTGCGTGAGAGGTACGAGGGTCGTCCCCCCGGGGGCTGCGGAATCGAAGATCTCGCGAAACTCGGCTTCCGCCACGGCGACTTCAGGCATCCCGCAAGCTTACGGTGAGGTCCGTCCCGGACCGGCAGGAGGACACATGGAGCCCGCTCCGCTCGGCGAGTCGTGGCAGCGCGTGGAACGCTGGCTCGAGGAACGCGGACGTCCCCGGGAGCTGGCTCCCGCGGCCACCCCGGCGGACATCGCCCGGGCCGAGGAGCAGCTCGGCACGGGCCTCCACCCCGACCACGCGCTCCTGTTGCTGGGCCACAACGGCAGCGGCAACTTCTGCCTGCCACCCTGCTACGAGATCCTGAGCACCGACGAGGTCGTGACCGTCTGGCGGTCCAAGACGAAGGTCTGGGGCGACGGGTCTCCCCCCGGCCTACCCCCCGTCGTGGATCCCCTTCGCCTCCGACGGCGCGGGCGGTGCGCTCCACCTGGACGTCTCCCGGCCGCACGAGCGCATCCAGGAGCACGACAAGCTGGGCGGCTCCCACCTGACCTCCCACCCCATGTGGAGCTCCCTGCCCGCGCTGCTGCACTACACCGCCGACGCGCTGGAGACCGGTCGGTACCTGGACGGTTACCGGCGTCCCGGTGACGACAGTTCGTTCCTGCTGTGGGAGTACTAGGGGGTGTCCGTCTCCCGCCGCCCCCGCAGCCACACGTACACCGGAATCCCGGCGAACAGGAACAGCACGCCCTGGTAGACGGCGGCGTATCCGGCGCCCGCGATCAGCCAGAACGAGAAGCCGAAGGAGAGGACGGCGACGATCAGGTCGCGGACCAGGCCGGCGGGGCGGACGCGTTCGCGGGTGCCGCGGGCCAGCCAGTACAACTGGGCGGCGGCCGACAGCAGGTACGGCACGCAGCCGGTGAACGTGGTGATCAGGACGAGGACGCGGAACGTGGTGTCCGGGCCCGCCGTGTAGTTGAGGGCGATGAGGAGCGTGCCGAGGACAGCGCAGGCCCAGACGCCGAAGCCGGGCACGCCGCCCTTGCCGACCCGGGCGAAGGGCGCGGGGAAGAGACCGTCGCGGGCGGCGGCGTACGGCATCTGCGCGGCCATGAGGATCCAGCCGTTGAGGCAGCCGGTGATCGAGACGACGGCGACCAGGGCGATGGCCGTGCCGCCCCAGGAGTTGCCGGTGAGGGCGTTCACCGCGTCGGCGAACGGGGCGCCGGACTCGACGAGCCGGCTGTGCGGGACGAGGCCGAACACGGCGACCGTGCCGAGGATGTAGACCAGGGCCGAGGCCAGGGTGCCGAGGACGCTCGCCCGGGCGACCGTGCGCTCGGGGTCGCGGACCTCGCCGGCGCTGACCGCAGCCGACTCGACGCCGAGGAAGCTATACAGCAGCAATGCGGCCGAGGCGGCCAGCGCGCCGGAGACGCTCTGGCCGGAGGCGTTGAACGGGCCGAAGTTGTCCGCGTCGACGAAGAACAGGCCGATGGTGGCCAGCAGGAGCAGCGGCACGAACTTCAGGACGGTGGAGACGACCTGCACCGCGCCGACCCAGCGGGTGCCCGCGAAGTTGGCGGCGGCGGGCAGCCACAGGGCGGCCATGGCGACGGCGGCCTGGAGGACGTGGTTGCCGTGCAGGGGTATCAGGACGTCGACGTAGCCGACGACGGCGACGGCCAGGGCGGCGATGCTGACCCAGCACATCGTCCAGTACGACCAGGCCGACAGGAACCCGGCGAAATCGCCGAACGCGTCCCGCGGGTACACGTACAGCCCGCCCGTGACCGGGCTGCGCCGCGCCAGCTTGCCGAAGAGCAGCGCGAGGGCGACCGCGCCGACCGAGAGCACGACGAAGGCGAGCAGGCTGATCGTGCCGTAGGGGGCGACGGTGGCGGGCAGGGCGAAGATGCCGCCGCCGATGATGTTGCCCATGACGAGGGCCGTGGCGGCGGCCAGGCCGAAGGTGCGGCGCGGTGGGGGTGCGGGGGCCGGGTCGACGGGTTCGGCGGTCTCGGCGGAGCTGGGGACGGTCATGGGCGTTCCTGACGAGCGGAGAGGGGGGAGGGCCGTGATCGTAACCCGCTGTCCCACATGTTGGGCGACCTGTTCATGTACTGGACATAATCGGCTGGGGTCCGCCGCCGGATCTGGACTACGGTCGTCCGTATGACCAGTACCCTCACCCTTGCCGAAGCCCTCACCGCCGGGACGGTCGTCCTCGACGGCGGCCTGTCCAACCAGCTCGAGTCGGCCGGGCACGACCTGAGCGACGAGCTGTGGTCGGCGCGGCTGCTCGCGCAGCAGCCGGAGGCGATCACCGAGGCGCATCTCGCCTACTTCCGGGCGGGCGCGGACGTGGCGATCACGGCCAGCTACCAGGCCACGTTCGAGGGCTTCGCCAAGCACGGCATCGACCATGACCGGGCAGCGGAACTCATGGCTCTCAGCGTCGAGTTGGCCCGCGACGCGGCCCGCCTGGCCCGCGTCTCCCGCCCGTTGTGGGTGGCGGCCTCGGCCGGCCCGTACGGGGCGATGCTCGCGGACGGTTCCGAGTACCGGGGGCGCTACGGCCTCACGGTCGACGAGCTGGAGCGCTTCCACCGCCCCCGCCTGGAGGTACTGGCCGCCGCCCGTCCCGACGTCCTCGCCCTGGAGACGGTCCCCGACGCCGACGAGGCCAGGGCCCTGCTGCGGGCGGTGCGCGGACTCGGAGTGCCGGCCTGGCTGACGTACTCCGTCGCCGGTGGCCGCACGCGCGCCGGGCAGCCGCTGGAGGAGGCCTTCGCCCTGGCCGCCGACGCGGACGAGGTGATCGCGGTGGGCGTGAACTGCTGCGCGCCCGAGGACGCGGACACCGCCGCCGCGATCGCGGCCCGGGTCACCGGCAAGCCGGTCGTCGTCTACCCCAACAGCGGTGAGACCTGGGACGCCGACGCCCGCGCCTGGACCGGCCGCGCCACCTTCACCGCCGACCAGGTGCAGGGCTGGAAGCAGTCCGGCGCCCGCCTGATCGGCGGCTGCTGCCGGGTGGGCCCGGAGGCGATCTCGGGCATCGCGGGGCTCAACGGCTGACGGTTCGGCGATCGAGCCCTCCTGAGGTCCTCCCTCAGCGGGTGGTTCAGCGGGTGCTCCCTCCTCCGCAGGGCGGATACGGTCCGCCGCAGCGGACGAAGCGCGGCCGCCAAGTCCAGGGCCAGCATGTACGCCATGACGACAGCGACCGCCCCTCCCCCCGCCTGCGCACCCGCGCCTGTCTGGGCTCGCCGCGCCGCCCACGCCATCGCGCTGTGCGCCGTCCCGTCCGGCCTGTGGCGCATCGCCATGGCATCCGGTGTCCCCGTGGGCTACAGCGACCAAGTGCTGCGCGACGTCTTCGACATCCCGGCCCTGATGACCGCGGTGACCTGGTCGTACGCCAAGCGGCACCGGGTCGCCCTTCGGCCTTGACCTGGATCCGGCCCGCAACCCCGTGCCGAACGGCCGCGATCACGCCGTGAGGAACGGCTCCGTCAGATGCGGCGTCGCCAGGTGCAGGGTGGTGGCGGTGTCGTGGTCGAGCAGGCGCTGTCTCGAGTGCCTGGCCGCCTCGGGGTCGGTCTCGTGCGCGTAGGCGAGCTCGGGGTGGAGCAGTTGGAGCGCGTGCACCAGGAGGTCGCCGGTGACGAGCACCAGCTCGCGCCCGTCGGCGACCAGCACGCTCTGGTGTCCGGGCGTGTGACCGGGCGTGGCGACCGCGCGCCCGGTGCGCAGCGGCGTGTCCCCGTCGAGGAGCCGGAGGCGGCCGGCGGCCGTGAGCGGGTCGGTGAGGGTCTCGCGAAGCTGCGGGTTGAGCGCGTCGAGGGCGTCGAACTCGGCCCGCTGGAGGAGGTATTCGGCGTTCGGGAAATAGGGGCGGCGGGCGGCGGGCGAGGCGTTGCCGTCCACCGCGCCGCCCGCTGACGGCACGGACGCCTCGGTCACGACCGCCCACCCGACGTGGTCGGTGTGCAGATGGGTGAGGACCACGGTGTCGACTTCGGCGGGGTCGATGCCCGCGGCGGCGAGCGACTCGGGGAGCACACCGGGCACGGGCGCCCACGATGCGGCCGGGCTGTCCGCCGGACCGATCCCGGCGTCCACGACGGTGAGGCCCTTGTCGCCGCGTATCGCGTACGCGCGGAACTGGAGCCGCCAGCGGCCCCCGGCGTCGACCGCGCCCGGGTCGTAGCGGTCGACCTCGGCCCACTGTGCGGCCGTGGCCTCGGGAAAGGCCTCGGCGCGTGGCGAGAAGAACGGGCCCTCTCCGTCGGCGAGGGCGATGATCTCGGTCGAGCCGATCCGGAGGCGGGGAACGCTGAGGGACATGGCCGCGATCCTGCCATGCCTTCCGCACGGGTGTGTCTCGTCCCAATGCCGTGATCCCCGGGGCGGTGTCGCCGAGCTCGCCGGGCCCGCCTTCCGCGCATGGCTCGGCGCCCGACTCCGACACCGGTCCGCGCACACCACT
Source organism: Streptomyces sp. NPDC016851 (assembly GCF_055562795.1). Lineage (NCBI taxonomy): Bacteria > Bacillati > Actinomycetota > Actinomycetes > Kitasatosporales > Streptomycetaceae > Streptomyces > Streptomyces sp. NPDC016851. The sequence continues at coordinate 47,119 of NZ_JBVHEP010000017.1, read as the reverse complement.
CCTCCCCTGCCCTCCCCGCTGCTAGCCTCCGTCCAGGGAACCGGTTGCCATGGTGTTGCCGCAGTTCCCGAGGGGTGGGTGCGGACCGGCGCCCGGAGAGACGAGGCAGTCATGACGAGGAAGAGCGGGGACGCGAGCCGCAGCACCATCCGGGACGTGGCGGCCCGCGCGGGGGTCTCGGCGTCGACGGTGTCCCGGGTGCTCGGCGGTGTGTACCCGGTGAGCGCGGCGACGCGCGGGCGCGTGATGCGGGCGGTCCGTGAGCTGGACTACGTGGCGGACGCGCGGGCGAAGGCGGTCGCGGGCGTCGGCACGCCCACGCTTGCGTTCGTGCTGGAGGACATCACCGGCCCGTCGTTCGCGCACATGGCTCACGGCGTCGAGCGCGAGGCGACCCGCCTCGGCCACCTCTGCCTGGTGTGCAGCACGGACGGTGACGTGCAGCACGAGCTGGAGTTCGTCGAGATGATGCGTGCCCAGCGCGCCGCCGCCGTGATCCTGGTCGGCGGCACCGCCGACACCCCCGAGTACCGCGAACGCACCCACCGCATGGCCGACTCCCTCGCCTCGGCCGGTTCCCGCCTGGTCCTGTGCGGCAGGCCGCCGCTGGACCCCGGCGCCCCGGTGACGGTCATCGAGTACGACAACGAGGGCGGCGCCTACACCCTGGTCTCCCACGTCCTCGCCCAGGGCCACCGCCGGGTGCTGTTCCTCGGCGGCCGGGCGGACCACACCACGGCCCTGGGCCGTGAACGCGGCTACCTGGCGGCCCACCGGGCCCGGGGCCTCACGCCCGACCCGTCCCTCGTCCTGCACGGCGACTTCACCCGCGACGCGGGCCACCGCCTCGTGCAGCAGGCCCTCAAGGACGACCTCGACTTCACCGCCGTGGTGGCCGCCACCGACATGGTCGCGGCCGGCGCCCTCACCGCCCTGCACGAGGCGGGCCTGACCGTCCCCGGCGACGTCTCCCTCGCCGGCTACGACGACATCCCCTTCGCCCGCGACCTGCACCCCGCCCTGACGACGGTCCACGTCCCCTACGAGGAACTGGGCCGCCTCGCCGTCCGCACCGCCCTGGAGCACACGCCGGGCGCCCCGGACGAACACCTGCTGCTCGGCACGCACGTCGTCGTACGCGACTCGGTGGGGCCGCCGCCGGCCCGCTGAACACGTTTTCAGGGCACGAACTCGCACCAGACGATCTTGCCGGGACTCCTCGCCCCCACGCCCCACTTGTCCGCCAACTCCGAGACCAGCAACAGACCCCGCCCGCCCTCGCAGGGCTCCTGGACGTCCTGCCGCGGCAACACCGGCACGCCCTCACCGCTGTCGTGCACCTCGACCCGTACGCCACCGTCCTCGTCGTACGGCACCAGCCTCAGCAGGAAGCCACGGCCGGGCGGCACGCCGTGCACCAGCGCGTTCGTCGCCAGTTCGCTCACACAGAGCAGCACGTCGTCCATCCGCCCGCGCCCGCCCCAGTCCATCAACGCGTCGCGCGCGAACGCGCGTGCGGCCGGAACGGACTGGCGCTCCCGGCGGTAGAACCGCTCGCGCGGGGACGGGGGTTGGAACAGGAGTGGAGTTTCGTCATTCACGGGACGACGGTCACACTCCGTGGCCATCATGGAACAGAGCGCGCACTCGTACAGCCAGGTTGTACGTGCGCGCAACAGTGCAAGTACGCGCGCGGGTGGGGAGTTCGCCGCCATGAGCACCACGACACGGTCACGACGGTCACGCAGGAACGCCTCGGCGATGAAGATGGTGGGCGCGCTGCTCGCCCTCTTCCGGGAGGCGGCCGGGTACACGCAGAAGTCCCTCGGGGAGATCTTCGTCGTCGGCGAGCAGCAGATCGCGTCCATCGAGCAGGGCAGACGACCGCTGAAGATGGATCTCGCGGAGCAGTTGGACCAACTCCTGGATACGAAGGGGGCGTTGGTTGCTGCGTTGTCGGAGATGCCGGAGGTGGATCTCATCCCGTTGTGGGCGGAGGAGTTCCTGGATCGGGAGCGAGAGGCAATCGCGATCTCGTCCTACGAGAACCAGGTGCTGCCGGGCCTGCTCCAGACGGAGCCGTACGCGTGGGCGGTGTTCCGCAGTCGCGTGCCGTTCTACGACGAGGACACGATCGCCCAGTTGGTGGCGGCGCGCCTCGAACGCCAGGGGATCCTGCAAGGCAAGAACCCGCCCATCACCTGCTTCGTGGTCTGGGAGCCGGTCTTACGAGCGCCCATCGGCGGCAGGGAGGTCTGGGTCGAGCAACTGCGGCACCTGCGCGCGTGCTCGGAATTGCCGGGTCTCATGTTCCAGGTTCTGCCGATGAATCGGACCAGTCACGCGGGCCTCAACGGTCCGTTTGTCCTGCTGGAAACGCCCGAACACCAGAGGCTCGCCTACGCGGAGAACCAGCGCGGCAGCCAGCTCATCGCCGACCCGGATGAGGTGGCGATCCTTACGCAGAAGTGTGCGATGCTGCGGTCACAGGCCCTCACCCCCGAGGACACGAGGGACCTGCTGGACCGTCTTCTGGGAGAGGCATGAGCAGCACCGCACCTGAGTGGTTCAAGTCCAGCTACAGCGGCGACGAGGGCGGCAACTGCCTCGAAGTAGCCACCCAGCCCACCGCCGTCCACATACGCGACAGCAAGACCCCCACCACCCCCCACCTCACCGTCACCCCCGCCGCCTGGGCCGCCTTCCTGTCGGCACTGGCTCCTCAGCAGTGACAGCCGCGGCGGCGGCGTCGGTCGCCCACAGGGCGAGTTCGCGGTCCCGGGGCCCGTACGCCGTGTAGGCCACGCCGTTCTCGGCGTCCGGTGCGCGGTCTCCGAAGACCCGCACCGGGTGGGCCGCGTCCCAGCGTTCCCAGCCCGGGTCTCCGTCCCTGGCGAAGCGCACCCAGGCGTCGTGCATCACGTCGGCCAGTTCCTGCGGGGCGCCTTCCCCGGCCAGTTTGCGGGACTCCGGGACCTCCCCCGTGTCGAAGACGAAGCCGAGCTCCAGCGCGTGGCACGAGCCGAGGTCGGGGAGGTTCGAGGGCCAGGCGAACTCGTAGACGTACGAGGGTTCCGTACGAGCGTCGGCCAGGTGGTGCAGGGGGATGCGCAGGAGATGGTCGGTGACGAGCTGGCCGACGATGTCCGCCGTGCGCGCCTCGGGGTGCAGGGCGCGGTAGCCGCGCGGGACCTCGCTGCCGCAGTGGCAGCGAGCCATGGCTCCCGCGAAGGCGACGGCTCCGAGACGGTCGACGCGGTCCAGGAGGCCGCCCGGGACCAGCCAGAGCCGGTGCTCGTCGCGGGTCCAGCCCATCATCAGCTCGACGCCGGGGGCGGCGCCGCCCTCGGTGAGGGCCTGAAGGGGGTCGCGCGGGACGGTGTCGCCGTCGATGACGATGCCGAAGGCGGGGCCGCCGACCACCGGGCTGCTGAGCTTGCCCACCTCGGCCTGGGTGTGCAGCAGCAGTTCGCGGTCGACGGCGGCGAAGGCCTCGGCGGTGGCGGGGATCTTCAGCCGGGAGGCCATACGGCGCACCATCCGCCGGACCTTGGCCCGCTCGGACGCCTCGGGCGGCCCGCTCTGGAGGACCGCACGCCGGACCAGTCCCTGGGTCTGCGGGGCGGCGACGAGGGCGCCGATGCTGATCGCCCCGGCGGACTGGCCGAAGAGGGTGATGCGGCCGGGGTCGCCGCCGAAGGACTCGATGGCCTCGTGCACCCAGGTCAGGGCGGCGATCTGGTCGCGCAGGCCGGGGTTCGGGGGCGTGTCCGGGAACAGTCCGTAGCCTTCGACGCCCAGCCGGTAGTTGACGGAGACGCAGACCACGCCGTCGCGGGCGAAGGCGTGGCCGTCGTAGACGGGGACGGTGGACGAGCCCCTGGTCAGGGCGCCGCCGTGCAGCCAGACGAGGACGGGAAGCCGGGCCCCGGGGTCGGGTTGCGGGGTCCAGATGTTGAGGTTGAGGCAGTCGTCGCCCGGCACGACCGGGTCGGAGAGGTAGCGCGCGAAGGCCTCGGAGTACGGGGGTTTCGGCGGGGTGGGGCCGAAGGCGCCGGCGTCGCGGACGCCTTCCCAGGGCGGCAGAGGGACGGGCGGGCGGAAGCGGCGGGGGCCGAAGGGGGGCGCCGCGTACGGGATACCGCGGAAGACCGCGACTCCCCGCTCGTAGCGGCCGCGTACGGCCCCGTACGCGCTCTTGACCACGGGGTCCGTCTGGCCTGCCGTCATACCGCCCACCAGCCCTTCGCCGCGCTCGTGCACCGGAAACACCAGAGCATCACATCGCTCCTCGGTATTCCGGCGCACAAGCCGACTTGACCGCTATTTGGCGGAGTCGTGGGCAGCGGACACGCTATTTGGCGTACATCAGCGTGCCGAAGCCGAGCTGGTCGAAGCCGCCGCTGGTGGTGCCGTAGTCACCTCCCCCGCCCTCGGGGGCGACGGAGAAGCACATCTGGGCGATGTACTTGTCGTCGAGGAGCAGGCGCCGGCCGTAGTGGTAGTGGAGCATCGCCCACACGGGGCGGACCTGGCCGCGGGATCCGGATCCGATCACGGTCTGTGACTGCTGGGCGCAGTTCTGGCCGCTGCCCCAGGTGTAGGTGGTGTAGGGCACGTTCATGTTGAGGTTGTACTTGGCGACGTACTGGGCGGCCTTCATGAAGCGGCGGCCGTCGTAGGAGTACAGGTCGTCGCCCTGGTTCCAGGCCATCTCGCACAGGGCGCCCATCTGGCCCATGCCCATGACGGTGTGGCCCTGGTCGCGGCCGGACTCCTGCCACTGGCCGAGGTCGTAGCCCTCGACGCCCGGGTAGAGGAACGGCACCGCGCGCCGGATCTGGCCGTTGCCCCCGCCGTTCTTGAAGTAGTTCACGGCCTGGTCGTACTTGGCGCCGTCGTCGCACAGGATCCCGATGGCCATGATCGAGGCCATGTTGCACAGGTCCCAGTTGGCCCAGTAGTTCGTGATGCAGGCGTCGTTGTGGCCGGTGAGGAACTGGTTGTTGAGCGGGTAGAAGACGTTGAGCATCATCGTCTTGAACCGGTTGAGGTCGAACCCGGCGTACCCGCGCATGAGCTCGGCGACGTTCGCGAACTGCCAGCCGTAGAGGCCGGCGGCCAGGAACCGGTCGGCGTTTCCGGTGATGCTGGTGAGCGTGGACGACCAGGCGTTGAGGATGCGCACGGCGCAGTCGGCGTTCGCGGCGGTGCCGCCGACGTGCCAGCGCAGCGCGTTCTGGTAGGCGGCGTGGATGTCGTTGTAGAGCTGGGGGTAGTTCTGGCCGTCGCCGCCGCGGATGATCGTGGCGGTGGGGCGGGGCGTCCAGGTGGACGCCGAGTGGGAGTTGGCGGTCAGTCTGCGCCAGCCCGAGGCCCAGGGGTCGGTGCCCGCGGCGACCCTGACCTTGGCGCGGTTGATGTCGCCGGCGTTGTGCAGCATGCCGGGGTGGGTGAAGGTCGCCGGGGCCGCGTCCGCCGTGGTGGCGGTGGCGGTGGCGCCGAGGGCGAGGGCCGCGGTGAGGCCGCCGGCGGTCTTGAGCAGACCGCGGCGGCTCACCTGGCCGCCCTCGTCGTGCGTGTGGGGGGACGTGCGGCTCATGTGGGGTTCTCCGATCCGTGGAGGACTACATGGGGGTGATGCTCACCTCGTCGAACTCGGTGGTGCTGTGGGTCAGGGGACTGCGGGAACAGACCACGAGACCCACGTAGTAGGGGGCGTCACCGAAGCCGGGGATGTCTCCCTCGGCGAGGGGGGTCCAGGTGGCGCCGTCGTCGGACGAGACGGATGCGGTGAAGTGCGTCCCGGTGCGCTTCAGCCGCAGCAGGCAGGGGGCGGTGACCGCCGCGTTGCCCGTGAAGGTGGACCGCGCGGCGACGGTCGTGCGCAGCATCAGCTGGGCGCTCGTGCCGCCGGTGACGATCGTCCCGGCCGCCTGGTCGAACGGCGACAGGGACTTGGCCATGAGCAGGCCGACCCGGTCGCCGGTGGCTCCGGCGCGGGAGAGCAGGCGGGCGGTGACCTCGCAGTCACCGGTGACGGGCCGTCGTACGAACTGGCCGGTCATGCCCTGGTTGTTGACCGTGAGGTCGGTCCCGGCGCCCCGCACCACGAAGGTCCCGTCCTCGTGGGCGGTGCTGCCGGGGGTGCGGACCGCGACCACGCCGAGGGTGCCGTAGGCGCGGTCGTCCAGGACGACGTCGCCCAGGTCGCCGTAGGTCCAGGGCGCGGGCGGCGGGGTGCCGACCGTGAGGATGAGGGTGCCGGTGGCGTCCCCGGCGGCGTTGCCCGCGCTGGTGGTGACCTTGAACGCGCCCGTCCGTGTGGGTGTTCCGGAGATCAGGCCGGTGCGCTTGTCGACGCGCAGGCCGTCGGGCAGCCCGTCGGCGGCGAACCGTATCGGCTCGTGCGAGGCGCGCAGGAGGTGCTGGAAGGGCACGCCCTTGTTGGCGAACGCCGTGGTGGCGGAGGTGAGTTGCGGCGTGTCGGGTGTCGGCATCGTCGCCGTGGCGGACTCCGACAGGGGGCCGCGTCCGGCGCAGTTGGTCTTGGCGACGGCGTAGTGGTAGGTCGTGCCGGGTGTGCCGGTGGCGTCGGCGTAGCGGACGCGGGTGCCGAAGCCGACCGCGCCGATGCCGGTGGCGATCGTCTCGTAAGGGCCGTCGGCCGCGGCGGCGCGCAGCACCTTGTAGCGGGCGGAGAGGTCCGGGTCGGTCCAGGCCAGCTCGACCGCGTCGGCGCCCGCGGTGGCCCGCAGGTCGCCGGCGGCGGTGGCCGGGCGGGGCACGGACCAGACCTCGCCGGCGGTCCGGGAGACGACGCTGACGTTGTCGAAGGCTCCGGTGCCGGTCTCGGCGTAGTCCTCGTCGACGCCGAGGCAGGACGTGAGGGTGAGACCGACGTACGCGGTGCCGCCCAACTCGACGTCACTGGAGCCGACTTCGGTCCAGCGGATGCCGTCCGGGGAGATGGCGCCGGTGCAGCGGTCGCCCCGGCGGGTCACCCGGACCCAGTACGGCATGCGCAGCCGGTAGCCGTCGCCCGCGCCCTCGACGTACGGGGCCTGAAGCGGGGTCGCCGACTCGGGCAGCGTGCCGAAGGAGGAGATCGGGAAGCCGGCGCTCGTGGTGATCGCCTGCTGCTGGGACGGCGGCACGGGTGTGCTGCCGGTGCCCTTGATCCCGGCCCCCACCTTGGGCCGTACGGACCACACGCCGCTCCAGGTGTGCAGCGGCAGGCCCTGGATCAGCATGGCGGCGTGCGCCGCGTCCGCGTCCAGGCCGGCCCGTACGGTGACGCCGATCTTGGAGTACTGCGAGCTGAGCGGATACACGATCCGCGCGGTGATCGTGCCGTCGCCGCGCAGCGGCAGGTACGCCAGGCGGTGGGTGTCGGCGGTACCGGACGCCTCCAGCACGAACCGCTCACCGTCGAAGACGGCCGAGCCTGGGATCTTGACGTCCCCGACGTCCCGTGTCTCCCAGGGGTCGGGCAGCCCGGGGACCGCCGCCGCCCAGGCCGAACGAGTGCTGGTGCCCTGCGAGTTGGTGGCGGTGATCCGGTAGTAGGAGGGCCTGCCCGCGCGGGCGTCACGGTCGGTGTGGGCCGGCTTGTCGAGGCCGGTCGCGATCGTCTCGTACGGTCCGTCGGCACTGGTGGCGCGCAGGACCGTGTACGACTCGGCCCACGCCGACGGCACCCAGGTCACGGTGACGGACTTGTCGCCGCCCACCGCCGTGACACCGGCCGGAGCCGTGGGCTCGGCCGGGGCCGGGGCCTTGGTACCGGCGAAGGTGAGGGTGCCCCAGCTCGGCAGGTCGTCGTTGTTGCCCTCGACGACCCGGGCGCCGCCCGTGCCGCGGAAGACGGCCGCCTTGGTGTAGGGGGTGTCGAGGCCCCGGACTCCGGCGTAGTGCGCGTAGGCCATCTCGTAGATGGGGGGCAGGTTTCCGCGCCCGACGGCGGAGACGGACTTCTTGACGTACTTGCCGGTGCGGTCCAGGTCGGGGACGAAGGGCACGTCGCCGCCGAGGTTGTAGCGGGCGGCGTACTCCACGTTCTTCAGCAGCCGGTTGTCGTCGAAGGCGTACAGGTCGACGCCCTGGTTCCAGGCGACCTGCGCGGCGTCCGCGAGCAGGCCGACGGCGAGCTGCTCGTGGCCCTGGTCGCGGCCGGACTCCTGGCCCTGGCCGGCGTCGGTGACGATGCGGTGCGGGACGCTGCCGTTGCCCGCGCCGGCGGCGGCGAAGCGCAGCGCGTCCTCGAAGAGGGTGGGCTCCTCGCAGAACACGCCGATGGCCAGGATGGACTGAATGGACGTCAGGTCCCAGTTGCCGTTGGCGTAGAGCATGTAGCCGGAGATCGCCGGATACCAGACGCGCAGGAAGGACTCCTTGCAGCGGGCGATGTCCTCCTCGGCCCAGCCGTCGTACCCGGTGTACTGGAGCAACTCGGCCGCGTTGACGAACTTGAAGGCCTGAAGTCCGGCGCCTAGTGGCCCGTCCGCTCCAGTGATGGCGGTGAGCGACGCCGACCAGGCGTTGAGGATGTCCCGGGACTTGTCGGCGTACGCCCGCTCGCCCGTGATGCACCACATCAGCGCGGTCTGGTAGGCGGCGGCCGAGTCGGCGACGGCCTGGTTCTGGAAGTTGGTGGGGCCACGTCCCCAGGAGGTGATCTGGCCGGTGTTCTGGATGGCGTAGGTGGCCTTCGAGCGCGCGTGGGCGGCGAGCGCGAGGTAGCCGTCGTGGACCGGGGATTCCTTGGCGGCGACGGCGGCCTTCATACGGGACAGGTCGTCGGCGCTGTGCAGCAGCCCGGGGTGCGTGAAGGCGCGGAGCCCGGTGGTGCCGTCCTGGGCGGCGGCCCGGGCGGTGCCGGACGCGAGCAGGCCGCTCGCGCCCGACACCAGCAGCAGGGCGGCCGCGCCGCCGAGGAAGCCCCGGCGGCTCGGTGCGGGGGTGCTCATGGGTGTGCTCACAGGGGTGCTTCTCACGGGGACGGTGCTCATGACGCGGCGGCCGCCTCGGCCTCGGCGGTGGTGAGGAACTTCAGGTTCGTCACGTGCTCGTTGACGAACATGGGCACGCCGTCCGAGGCCAGGTACCACCTCGGCTTGCCCGTGCTGTCGGCGATCACCCTGCCGTTGACGCGGAGGTTCTCGAAGGTGACGTCCTTGATCGCGTGCTCCGCGTCGAGGCCGGCGATGATCGAGAGGTCGGCGTTCTTGCCGTTGTAGCTGAGGTCCTTGACGTAGACGTTCTCGATGCCGCGGCCAGCCGACGTGTTGTACTTCGGGTTGTACTCGACCCGCATGTGGATGAGCTGGCCCCAGCGGAAGTCCTCCACGCGGATGTCGTCGAACCTGACGTCCCGGACGATGTTGCTGTCACCGACCATGAAGGCGATGGCGCCCTGGTAGGTCACCTGCGGCTCGCGGTGGTCGAGGATGTCGATGTTCTCGTAGCGCAGGTTCTCCAGCACCTCCGGGGTGTCGGAATTGCCGTGCACGCCGATGTTGATCGGGTGGGCGACGTCGGCCCAGAGGGAGCAGTTCTTGACGGTGATGTTGCGGGTGTCGCCGTAGAAGTCCCAGCGGTGGGTGTAGAGGGCGACGCTGTCGTCGGAGGTGCGCAGGAAGCAGCCGTCGATCGTGACGTTCTCGGAGCAGTAGAGCTGGATGCCGTCACCCCAGCCCTGGTGGCTGAAGGCACGCAGATTCTTGATGGTGAGGTTCTTGGACTCGGCGACCCTGATGTTCTCGTACCGGGGGTTGAGGATCGTGACGCCGTCGATCGTGACGTTCTCGCACTTGCGGACGAAGACCGCGCCGCCGGTGGAGTCGTAGACCACGCCGCGGCCGATCAGCCGGGAGTTCTCCACGCCCTCGAAGATCACGGCGGAGGTGAGGACGGCGCCCGGGGCCAGGTAGACGGTGGTGCCGCTGGGCACCTTCAGGGTCCGGTCGGGGTGGGTGTGCAGACCGGGCCCGAAGTACATGACCTTCTTGTCGCCCTCGGTGGGCACGTCCTGCTCGATCGGGTTCGCGAACAGGTGCAGGCAGTCGAAGATCTTGTCGTCGATCTGGACGACGAGGTTGCGGGGCTGGTCCAGGGTGAAGCGCGCGGTGCTGCCGAGCACCTCGGGCTTGATCCCGTACGAGTCCGGGCGGATGCGGACCTTCTCGCCGCCGCCCGGGTTGTACGTGACCTCGACCTCGACCGTGCCGGAGAAGTCGAAGGCGGCCCAGGAGGAGCTCTGGGCTCTGTTGCTGCCGGTGTTCGCGTCGATCAGTGCGAGCTTGGCGAGGTAGACGCCGAGCTTCTGCCAGGTGCCGCCGAGCGGCCGGACCTTGACGGTGAAGGAGTTGTTGACGGGCACCTTCGGAAGCGTCGGGTGGATGACCACGCTGTCGCCGGTGGTGCCGGCCTCATCCGCCGCGGCGGCCTGCGCGGTGCCGGCGATGCTGCCGGCCAAGCCGGCGGCGGCGATGACACCGGCGGCCTGGAGGGTGGTCCGGCGTGACAGGGGCGTGTTCATGAGTGACTCCTTGCAAAAGGTTCAGGAAGAGGGGCTACTTCAGTCCGGTCGTGGACATCCCGGCCACGAAACCGCGCTGGGCGATCAGGAAGATCAGCAGGATGGGGACGACGTACATCACGGATGCCGCGGCCTGGAGGTTGGTGACCGGGGTGCCGGCCGACGTGACGTACGTCGTCATGACGGCGACGGCGAGCGTCGACTTGTCGGTGGACAGGAGGAGTTGGGGGGCGATGTAGTCGCCCCAGCTCCAGGTGAAGGCGATCACGAAGCTCGCGGACAGCACCGGCCAGGACTGCGGCAGGAAGATCCGCCAGAAGATCATGCCGTAGCCGCAGCCGTCGACGATCGCGGCCTCCTCCAGTTCACGGGGCAGGCCGGCGAAGAACTGACGGAAGAGGAAGACCAGGTAGGGAGCGGCGGCCAGTCCCCAGAACACCCACGGCCAGTACGTGTCGACCATGCCGAGCTTGGCGAAGATCAGGTACGTCGGCAGCAGGGTGATCATCTGAGGCAGCATCATCGAGCCGATGAGAATGCCGAACAGCGTCTTCTTGCCGGGGGCTTCCAGCCGCGCGAAACCGAAGCCGACCCAGGCCGAGCTGAGCGTGACGAGCACGGCGTAGATCAGGGCGATGATCAGGGAGTTGCGGGCGTAGCCGAGGAAGTCGATCAGGTTGAAGGCGTCGGCGAAGTTCTGCCACTGGAAGTCGGTGGGCAGCCAGTGCACGGGCGAGGCGGCCAGTTCCGCGGGGGTCTTCAGGCCGGAGAGGATCAGCCAGCCGAAGGGGCCGATGAACAGCCCGGTGAGGGCGACGAGGACCGTGTAGAGGACGAGACGGTTGACGCGCACCCGCACCGGGGGCGCGGAGTTCGGCGGCAGGCTGGTGGCGGTCACTTCTTCGCCTCCGGGTCGACGTTGTAGAACACCACGCCGGACGTGAACTTGAAGATGAGTCCGGTCACGATGAGGATCAGGACGAAGAGCACCCACAGCAGTGCGGAGGCGTAGCCGTAGCGGCTGAGCGCGAAGTACTGCGAGAAGACGTGCATCATGTACAGGTAGTTGGACTGCGGCAGGGCGGTGACGCCGGCCGTGGTGCCGTCCGGTGACAGCAGCAGCGGCATGATGGTCTGCACGGAGGCGATCACGCCGGTCACGGTCTGGAAGAGCAGCACCGGCGACAGCAGCGGCACGGTGATGCTGCGGAACGTCCGCCAGGCACTCGCCCCGTCGATCCGGGCGGCCTCGTGGAGTTCCCGGGGCACGTCCTGGAGCCCCGCCAGCGAGATGATCATGACGTTTCCGGCCGCCCACAGCACGCTCATCAGCAGCACGTAGCGGGCGTAGGGGTCGGCGAGCCAGCCCAGCGCGTCGAAGCCGAACAGGGTGATGACGCCGTTGGCGGCACCGGAGTTCTGGTCGAAGAGCGCCTTGAAGGTGAGGCCCACCCCGACCGGGGGCACCACGGCCGGCAGATAGAGCAGGGTGCGGAACAGCCCGCGCGCCTTGACGGGCCGGTTGACCAGGACGGCGAGCCCCAGCCCGGCGATGATCGACAGCGGCACCGACGTGATCGCGAACAGGCCGGTGCGGCCCAGGGAGTTCCAGGTCTGCGGGTCGGAGAACAGCTCGGTGTAGTTGCCGAGGCCGACGTAGCGCCAGTGCGGCGAGACGCCGTCGTACGTGGTGAAGCTCAGCCACAGCGCGTACGCCATCGGCACGATCGTCAGCAGCAGGAAACCGAGGATCCAGGGCGCGGTGAACAGGTAGAAAGCGCGGTGCCTGCGCGCGGTCATGGAGATCCGGGGCCGCCGGGCGGCCGGTGTGGCGCGGCCGGCACGCGCGGGCGGGCCGGTCCGCCCCGTGACGGGTATCTGGTCGACCGTCATCCCACCTGCTCCTTACCGCGCTTGAGCTGCTCGTTCATGGCCGAGTTCAGGCGGCCCGCCAGGGTGTCGACGGACATCCGGCCGTGCATCGCGGCCGGGGCCTCCTGGTTGAAGAGGGCGTAGAGCGAGTCCGCCGTGGCGTAAGGCGTGTAGGCGATCACCGAGAAGTGCTTCAGCTCGGCGTTCTGCACCTTCAGCACGCGCTTCTGGTAGTCCTCCTGGGCCGGCATCAGCGGGCGCAGCGACTTCAGCGTGGGGATGCCCCAGCCGCTGGAGGCGCGGGCCTTGGCCGGTCCCTCGCCGAAGAACCACTCGAAGACCCGCCAGGCGGCGTCCTTGTTCTTCGCCTTCTTCGGCATCCACAGTCCGGTGCCGGCCTGGCAGGGGCTGATCCGCTGTCCGCCGTCGAACATGGGGGCCGGGGCGAGGCGGGCGTGTGGCGCCAGCTTCTTGTCGGCGTTGATCAGGCCGCCGAGCCAGTAGCCGTTGTTGGACATGGCCATGCGGTTCGCCTGGAACGTGGGACCGTCCCAGGTGTTGGGGTCCGGCTGGATGATGCTGGGGCCGACCTTGGTCCGGCCGTACTCGATGTACCAGTTCAGCGCCTTGCGGGCCTCGGGGGTGGTGAAGTCGACCCGGGAGAAGTCGTCGCTGAACAGGCTCCCGCCCGCCGCCGCCGTCAGGCTCGCGAGGAGGTTGGGCGTCAGCACGCCGTTGTAGCTGCCGCCGAAGACGGTCGTCTGGCCGCTCTTGCGCCGGGTGAGCCGCTTGGCGTTCTCCAGCCACTCCTCGAAGGTGACCGGCTCGGTCTCGGGCGGGTAGTCGACGCCCGCCTTGTCGAACAGTGCGGTGTTGTACCAGAACATGGAGTCCTGGGAGAAGTCCTTCGCCATGCCGTAGCGGGGGCCCTTGCCCTGGGTGCGGCCGTCGAAGCGCCACAGGTCGTTGACCGGGTCCAGGTCGTCGACCCGGAGAACGCTGCTCGCGGCGAAGTAGGGGTCCAGGTCCTCCATCACGTCCCGCGCCGCGAAGTAGGGCGCGTCGGTGGCGCCGACACCGCGGACCAGGTCGGGCGGAGCGCCGTTGGTCATCATGCCGATGAACTTGGTGATGTCGTAGCGCACCGTGACGATCTTGACGCCGATGTCCTTCTGGGCCTGTCTGATCAGCTCCGGGGAGATGTCGTCGGGCTTGACCATCAGCGTGACCGTGTCGCCGCCGCCACTGACGCCGCCGGAGACCCGCATCGCGCAGCCGCTCAGCGCCGCCGTGCCGGTCGCGGCGCCGGCCGCGGAGAGGGTGAGGAATCGGCGGCGGCTCAGGGAAGCACCAGCATGTGGGTGCATGAACGCACCACCTCCTTGCTTTTCCGGCTTGCTGTGGCAACCGGTTGTTGTGCGTGGGGCAGAGCTTCTTGCCGTCGGGAGGGCGCGTCAAGAGCCTTGACGAATTTTCGAAAAGACTGTGTAACCTCGGCGTCATCAGCCAGAGTGCCGATGAGTCCTGTTTTCGGCCGTCGCGATCAAGCCGCCGACGGGTGGTGGGACGCCCCTGACCAGGGACGGTTGGGACCGCGTCTCGGCAACAAAGTTGGGAACCGGTTGCCGAAGCGGTCGACCCGGGGCTCGGGTGCCGAGGGTGGGGCAGGCGGCCTCCGCCTCCGCGCGCCGAAACGCCAGTAACCGATTACCAGCGAATGCCACGCCGATGCTCCGAGGGGAGAGGCTCCGGCCACCTCACTTATTGACAGCTGCCGCCCCGGCCCTGCCGATTGACCACCGGTTCCCGGCGGATCTACGGTAGAAGGCGTTTTCTGAAACTGTTTCCATCCTCTGCTCCAGGAGTGTCATGCCCAGCCCTCAGCTGCCGCGGGCCGTGTTCGCGATGGACCCGGTTCACCTCCCGCTGCTCTTCCCTCCGCCGCTGATGGAGCGGCTGAGGCGCACGGCCGACATCGATCCCGGGTTGGTCGTGCGGGACTTCACCGATCCGGCCGCGGCCGGCGCCCTGGCCTGTGCCGAGGTGCTGATCACCGGCTGGGGCTGCCCGCACCTGGACGCCGGCGCCCTCGCAGCGGCCCCGAAGCTGGACGCCGTCCTGCACGCGGCCGGGTCCGTGCGCTCCCTGGTCGGCGACGCCCTGTGGGAGCGCGGCGTGAAGGTGTCCAGCGCGGTGACGGGCAACGCCGTGCCCGTCGCGGAGTACACGCTCGCGATGATCCTGCTCGTGGGCAAGGACGCCTTCGACCACCGCGAACGCTTCCGCCGCACGCACGCCTACCCGGGCCCCGCTCAGACCGCGGCCACCGGCAACCTCGGCCGCCGGGTCGGTGTCATCGGCGCGTCCCGTGTGGGCCGCCGACTGCTGGAGCTGCTGCGGCCGTTCGACCTCACCGTGCTGCTGCACGACCCGTACGTGAGCCCGGCCGAGGCCGCCGCCCTCGGTGCCGAGTCGCTGTCGCTGGAGGACCTGCTCAGACACAGCGACATCGTGAGTCTGCACGCCCCGGACATCCCCGAGACCCACCACATGCTCGACCGTGACCGGCTCGCCCTGGTGCGGGACGGCGGCGTGCTCATCAACACCGCCCGCGGCGCGCTGGTCGACCACGACGCGCTCGCCGACGAGCTGGTCTCCGGCCGGCTCAGCGCGGTCCTCGACGTCACGGACCCGGAGCCGCTGCCGGCCGGTTCCCCGCTGTACCACCTGCCCAACGTGTTCCTCACGCCGCACATCGCCGGCTCCCTGGGCAACGAACTGGAGCGGCTCGGCCGCATCGTGGTGGAGGAACTGGAGCGGCTGGTGTCGGGCGCGCCGCCGGCCCACGAGGTGCTGCGGGCGGATCTGGCGCGGGTGGCGTGACGCCGTGGCGGTCGGACGGTCCGGACGACCTGGAGTAACGATGGGATACGGTTTCCGCACGGCGCGGGCACGACCCCGGCAGCAGGCGCGGCCCGGACCGCCACCGACCGGACGACAACAGGCCGGGCCACTACCGTGAAGGAGCCGCAAGGGTGAGTCAGCGCAAGGCGACGAGCGACGCCGGACGGGCGACCATTCGCGACGTCGCGGAGCGGGCCGGCGTCTCCGTGGCCAGCGTCTCCCGGGTGCTGTCGGGCAACTACCCGGTGTCGGAGGAGCTGCGCCGCCGGGTGATGAAGGTGGTCCGGGACCTGGACTACGTCACCAACGCCCACGCCCGTTCGCTCGCCGGCGGCGGCACACCGACGGTGGCGATCCTCATCAACAACATCACCGGCGCCGCGTTCGCGCACGTCGCCAAGGGCGTCGAGGGCGCCGCGACGCTGCGCGGCTGGCTCTCCCTGGTCGGCACGACCGGCGACGACCCGGAGCGGGAGCTGGCCCTGGTGAATCTGATGCGCCAGCAGGGCGTGGCCGCCGTGATCCTGCTCGGCGGCGCGTACGACTACGACGAGTACCAGCTGCGCATGGCCCGCTTCGCCCGTTCCCTGGACGCGGCAGGCTCGCATCTGGTCCTGGTGGGCCGGCCCCCGCTGGAGGGCGACGTCCCGGCGACGACCGTCGACTACGACAACGAGGGCGGCGCCTACGCGATGGCCAGCCACCTGCTGTCGGCCGGTCACCGGCGCGTCCTGGTCCTGCCGGGACATGCCGAACTGACCACCGCGCAGGGGCGGTTGAGGGGAGCGCAGCGGGCCTTCGAGGCGTACGGCGTGCCGTTCGACCCGGGCATGGTCCGGCACGGCCCGTACGACTACGAGCACGGGTACGAGGCCGTCGAGGCGGCCCTGCACGAGACGCCGGACTTCACCGCCGTGCTCGCGGGGACGGACGTGGTCGCGGCGGGTGCCATGCAGGCGCTGCGCGCGGCGGGTCTGCGGGTGCCCGAGGACGTCTCGATCGTCGGCTACGACGACATCCCGCTCGCGTCCCAGCTCACTCCCCAACTGACCACGGTGCACGTGCCGTACGAGGAGATGGGCCGCGTCGCGCTGCGCGCGGTGGCCGACCGGCGCGAGGGGGGCGCGGGGCGGCGCAAGAGCGCCGACGGCGACCATCTGGTGCTGGGTACGCATGTCGTGGTCCGTCACTCGGTGCGGCCGCCGGGTCAGCACGGGTAGCGGACAGCGTGGCGGCCAGGCGTCGTTACGTAACCGGTTACCACTGTCTTTGCGGCTCGTTCGAGATTTCGTCGGCGGGCCCGTCCGGGCGCAGGACCGGCTCGCCTCATACCTCACTGACCTGCACCTATTCGAGTCGGCGCGTGAGCGGATGCCACGCTTCCGGAGATAACGCGGCGGACAATCCGCCGTAACAAATTTCCGCGCACCTCTTGCTAAGAGCCGAGCCAGCCGCCTACCGTCCCAGCAACCGCTTACTACAGCTTCTTCTTACGCTTGGCCGAACCCCCCGCAACCGCGAGCCGACGGTTTCCGGCCGCCGTTCCCTGGCCAGCACCACCGAGCCGCTGCCGTCCTCTCGTTCTGAGAACGCCTATTCCGAAGGATCACGGTCAGATGAACTTCACCAGCCCCCGGAGAAGGTTCGCCTCCGCCGCTGTCGCGGGTATCGCCCTGACAGGTCTCCTCTCCGCCTGCGGCGGATCCGGCTCGGGTGACGACGCCGCGTCGAAGTCCGGCCCGGTCACCCTGCCCTTCTGGGGGTGGGCCAACGGCCAGGAGGCGGTCGTCAAGGCGTTCAACGCCTCGCACAAGGACATCCAGCTGAAGTACACCAAGGTCACCGACCAGCTGACCATGCAGAAGCAGCTGACCAACGCGGTGAAGGCCGGAAACGCCCCCTGCCTGGTGCAGAACACCGCCGAGTACGTGACCAGCTGGGTCTCGCAGGGCGCGCTCGCCGACATCACGAGTTACGTCGAGGGCGAGAAGGACAAGTTCAACACCGGCGCCTGGGCGAGCGCTCAGGTGCAGGGCAAGCTCTACGGCGTGCCGACCAGCTCGGCGCCCCAGTTCACGATCTACCGCACGGACATCTTCAAGAAGTACGGCCTGAAGCCCCCGGCGACCTGGGACGACTTCATCGCCGCGGGCAAGGAGCTGAAGAAGCACAACATCAAGATCACCAACTACGCCGGTGAGGACCCGAGCACCCTGGAGGTGCTCGCCATGCAGGCCGGTGCGCACTGGTACGCGATCGACGGCGACGCCTGGAAGGTGAACTTCCAGGACGAGGGGACCCTCAAGGCCGCGAAGGTGATCCAGGAGATCATCGACAACGACCTGAACGCCAAGCTGTCCTTCGCCGACTACGCGGCCGTGCAGCGCAGCTACGACACCGGTGCCACCGCGACCCGGCAGATCTCCACCTGGCAGATGGCCGGCATGGTGCAGAACTTCACCAAGTCCTTCGGCGACTGGGCCCTGGCCCCGTGGCCGACGTACAAGGGCGAGGCGCCCAAGACGCCGGCCGGTACCAACCTGACCGGCAGCGTGACCCTGGTGACCGAGCAGTGCAAGAACCAGGAGCAGGCGGCGCAGGCCGCGCTGTGGATGTCGACGAACCAGGACGCGGTCAAGACGATGGCGAGCCCGGAGACGGGCAACGGCGTGATGCCGGCGCTGGCCGACAGCAAGACCTACGTCGGTGAGTCGATCTCGCAGAAGCTGCTCGGCAAGAACTACGAGCCGGCGCAGAAGGTCGTGACGGACAGCCTGGGCACCGTCACCACCGACTGGACCTTCGGGCCCAACTGGACGGCGATGTTCACCGAGCTGCAGGCGGGCTGGGCCAAGGTCGTCAACAAGGAGCAGACGGTCACCGACCTGCTCGCGCACATGCAGCAGTGGACGGTCAAGGACCTGAAGTCCCGCGGTATCAGCGTCAAGGGCTGAGGCATTCGATGATTCGCTCCATGCGCTGGAAAGGTGCCGCGTTCACGGTGCCTTTCCAGCTCGGCTTCGTCTTCCTGTATCTGCTCCCGATCGGCTACGCCGTCTACGAGTCGCTGTTCACGGAGAAGCAGTCCGGGCTCGGCCTCGGCGGCGCCACGACGGAGTTCGTCGGGCTCGACAACTACAGGCAGGGGCTGACGGACTCGGCGTTCATGACCTCCATCCTGCGGGTGGTGCTCTTCGCCTGTGTGCAGATCCCGTTCATGCTGCTGATCAGCCTGCTGCTGGCGCTGTTCCTGGACGCGGTCACCTCCAGGGTGGCGAGCCGGTTCCGGATCCTGCTGCTGGTGCCGTACATGATCCCGGGCGTGGTCGCGGCGATCGTGTGGGTCAACCTCTACAGCCCGGACGTCGGCCCGCTGACCCCGATCGGCAACGCCCTCGGGTTCGACTGGAACTTCTTCGCGCCGTCGATGGTGTGGCCGTCCATCGGCAACCTGCTGACCTGGCACGGCATCGGCTACAACATGGTGATCATCTACTCGGCGCTCCAGGGCGTGCCGCGCGAGCTGTTCGAGGCGGCCCGGCTCGACGGCGCCTCCGAACTGCGGATCGCGCGCAGCATCAAAATTCCGTACGTGCGCGGGGCACTGGTCCTGACGGGCCTGCTGTCGATCATCCAGATGCTCCAGATCTTCAACGAGCCGGCGCTGTTCCGGAACATCACTCCGCAGACGGTCAGCGACAGCTTCACCCCGATCATGATCATCTACAACCAGGCGTTCAACGCGGGCAACTACAACTACGCCGCCGCCCTGTCCGTGCTGCTCGCCCTGATCCTGGGCGTGGCCTCCTTCCTCTTCTACCGGCTCACCTCGAAGGAGGCCGACTGATGGTGCTGACCGAGCACACCACCGAGCGGCCCCCCGCCCGCAGCGTCCGGCGCCTCCCCCGCCCGGACGCGGCCTCCCGCGGGCGGGGTGGTCAGCGCTTCCTGCTGGTCGGGCTGATCCTGGCCAGCGTCTACAGCCTGTTCCCGGTGTGGTGGCTGATCGTCGCCGCGACCAAGGACCGCACGGCGCTGTACCAGAGCAACGGCCTGTGGTTCTCCGGCTGGCACCTGTGGGACAACCTGCAGCAGGTGTTCACCTACCAGGACGGCATCTTCCTGCGGTGGACGGCCAACTCGTTCCTGTACGCCGGGGTCGGCTCGCTCGGCGGCACGCTGATCGCGCTCGCGACCGGTTACGGACTGGCGCGCTTCGACTTCCCCGGCCGCAACGCGATCTTCGCGTGTGTCGTGGGCTCGTTCCTGATCCCGATCGCCCTGCTCACGCTGCCGCTGTATCTGCTGTTCTCGGCGCTCGGCATGGTGGACACCCCGTGGGCGATGCTGATCCCCTGCCTGATCAACCCGTTCAGCGTGTATCTGGCCAAGGTGTACACCGAGGCCACGGTCCCCTACGAGCTGCTGGAGGCGGCCCGCATCGACGGCGCCGGCGAGCTGCGGATCTTCTTCAGCATCGTGCTGCGGATGATGACGACGGGCGGCGCGACGGTGTTTCTGCTGGCCTTCGTCAACACCTGGAACGCGTTCTTCCTGCCGCTGACCGTGCTGCGCGGCAAGGAGAACTGGACGCTCAACCTCGGCCTGTACAACTGGACCGGTACACGCCTGGAGTCCGGCATCGACCTGACGGGCCTGGTGCTGACCGGTGCGCTGCTGTCCATCGTGCCGATGGCGATCATGATGGTGGCGATGCGCCGCTACTGGCGATCGGGCGTGACGCTCGGCGCCCTCAAGTGATCGGCGTCCTCGAGGCACCGCAGTGGGTCGGCACCGTAGTGGTCGGCGCCCTCAAGTGATCTCCCTCGCCTCTCCTTGACTCCCGGGGGCCGCAGGTGACCCTGACTCCCCGCGGCCCCCGGGTGCCCACCCCTCCCGGAGTCCTCACGTGACCGTTCTGCACAACCCCGTCCTGCGCGGCTTCGCCCCCGACCCCTCCCTGGTCCGGGTCGGCGACTGGTACTACGTGGCGACCAGCTCCTTCGAGTGGTTCCCGACGATCCCGGTCCACCGCTCGCGCGACCTGGCCCACTGGGAGTACGCCGGGCACGTCCGGGGCGCCGCCCCCGGCGGTTCGCTGGCCGGGGTGCCCGACTCCGGGGGCGTCTGGGCGCCGTCGCTGAGCTGGGACGGGGAGCGGTTCTGGGTGACGTACACCGTCGTGCGCTCGGTCGGCACGCCGTACTTCGACCTGGACACGTACGTGTCGACGGCCACCGAGGTGAGCGGTGAGTGGAGCGCGCCGCGCCGGGTCGCGAGCCACGGTTTCGACCCGGCCCTGTTCCACGAGGGCGGCAGGCTATGGCTGCTGAACCTCCAGAACGACCACAGGCCGGGCGGCCGGAGGTTCGCCGGGATCGTCGTCACGGAGCTGGACCGGGACACCCTGGCGCCCGTCGGGCCGACGCGTCTGCTGCTCCAGCACGACCGGCTGATCGAGGGGCCGAAACTGCTGCGGCACGCGGGCTGGTACTACTTGGTGCTCGCTGAGGGCGGCACGGGCTGGGAGCACGGGGTGCGGGTGGCCCGCAGCCGGGAGCTGACCGGGCCGTACGAACTCGACGAACGGCCGCTGCTGACCACCCGGGACGCCCCGGACGGGCCGTTGCAGAAGGCCGGGCACGGGGAGCTCGTCGAGACGCCGGACGGGCAGTGGCTGCTCGGTCATCTGACGGCCCGTCCGCTGCGCACGCCGCAGGGCCGCCGCTGCCCGCTCGGCCGGGAGACCGCGATCCAGGCGGTGACCTGGGACGCGGACGGCTGGCCCCGGCTGCGGCAGGGCGGTTGGCACCCGGCGGTCGAGGTCGAAGTGCCGACGCGGCCACATCCGTTGCCTCCCGCCTCCCCGCCGGAGGACCTGTCCTGGCCGTGGAGTTCCCTGCGCGAGCCGCCGGATCCGTCCTGGGCCGACACGACGGCCCGGCCCGGCTGGATCCGGCTGCGCGGCCGGCACGGGCCGGAGTCCCGCTGGGCGAGCAGCCTGCTGGCCCAGCGCATCACCGAGCACCGCGCTCAGGCCGAGGTCACCGTCGATGCGCGGCCGGTCACCTTCACCCAGGCAGCCGGGCTGGTGCTCTGGTACAACCCCGAGGCGTATCTCAGCCTGGACCTGACCTGGGCGGAGCCCGAGGGCGAGCCGCAGGGCGGACAGCAGTGGCGGGGCACGCCCGGCGCGGGAGGCCGTACGGTGCTCAGTCTCGTGGAGCGCGACGAGGAGGGCATTCGGCAGGCCGCGATCGTGGAGGTGCCGGTGGCGGCGCCCGTGACGCTGGGAGTGACGATCGAGGGGGCCGAGGCACGTTTCTGGTACGTCCGGGACGGGGTGCGAACGGTGATCGGCCCGGCCCTGGACTTCAGCCGGCTCTCCGACGACCACGGGTCCCGGCTGCGCTTCACCGGTGCGATGGCGGGCATCCACGCCCGGGACCTCGTCGACGCGGCGTTCACGGCGGACTTCAGGGGGTTCCGGCTGACCTGCACACCAGGCTGAGGGCCCTGTTCGAGGTTTCGAAAGTTTTGACCGGCGAGAACCCGTGAATTCACTTGTCTTCCCGCCGTCCTGCGCCGCACCTAGAGTAGGAAGCGCTTTCTGTCGGCTCGGACTCCGACCGCGGTGAGCAGCGCTGGTCGAAACTTTCCACGGCCCTCGGGCGGGCCGGAGAGGTGGGGGTTCCCGATGGTCCGTACGGCGAGTGCGAGCGTGGCGGCAGGTCCGACGCTGGCGGTCGTGGCGCGCGAGGCGGGGGTGTCGGTGCCGACCGCGTCCAAGGTGGTCAACGGCCGGGAGGACGTGGCGCCCGAGACGCGCCGCCGCGTCACCGAGGCGCTAGACCGGCTCGGCTATGTGCGCAGACCCCGGTTCGACGCGTCGAAGGCACCACGGCTGGTGGACCTGGTCGTGCACTCGCTGGACAGTTCCTGGTCGGGCGCGGTACTGCACGGGGTGGAGGAGGCTGCGCACGACGCGGGCCTGGAGGTCGTGGTGTCGGCGGCCCTCACCCGCACCCGGGCCGGGCGCCCGGAGCGCGGCTGGCTGGACAAACTGGTCGCCCGGGGCTCCTCCGGGGTCCTGTTCAACCTGGCCGAGCTGAGCGATTCCCAGTACGCCTGGCTGGAGCAGCACCGCATCCCGTTCGTGATGATCGACCCGGTCCAGGAACCGCCGGAGGGCGTGGCGTCGGTGGGCGCGGCGAACTGGCAGGGCGGTCTGACGGCCACGGAGCACCTGCTGTCCCTGGGCCACGAGCGCATCGCCGTCATCGCCGGTCACCGGCGCACGATGTGCAGCAGCGCCCGGGTCGCCGGTTACCGCTCGGCGCTCGCGTCGGCCGGGCTCCGGCACCGCGCCGAGTACGTCCGGCACGCCGGCTTCGACGAGAGCCAGGCCCGCCGCCGCATGCTGGAGCTGCTCGACCTGCCCGAGCCGCCGACGGCGGTCTTCGTCTGCTCGGACCGGATGGCGCTGGGGGTCTACCAGGCCCTGGCCGAACGGGGGTTGAGCGTCCCGGACGACGTCAGCGTGGTGGGCTTCGACGACCTGCCCGAGGCGCGCTGGGCCTCCCCCGCGCTGACCACGGTCCGCCAGCCGCTGTCGGAGATGGCCGCGACGGCCCTGCGGTCGCTGCTGCGCCTGATGGACGGCCACCACCCGGAGAGCACGCGGACGGAGCTGTCGACGCGGCTGGTGGAACGGGCGAGCACGGCGGCGCCGCGCGGGTAGCCGCGACGCGCAGCCGCCGCCCGGGCAGGGATCCGGCGAGCCGCAGGCGTTCGTCACGCGCCAACGCTGACAGGCGTTCGTCACGCGCCAACACTGAACTGCCTGCGACCGGTCGTCGCCCGCGGCCTCGCGGTACGCCGCCCCGGCGCGATGCACGCCAGTGACGGTCGCCAGGCCCGCTGCCGCGCCCCCCTTGCGCGCGCCGCGCGCCCGTCGGGGTGGGGAACTGGCCGGAACCGGCCGGCGTCGAACGATGCGGTGGGGAGGGGCCGTTGCCCGGGGCGGCGGCGGGCAGTGGGGGGACGACCATGACACGCTGGCGGCCGCTTCCGGACGTACTACCGAGGGAGGCACGGCACCTGGTCGCACAACTGCGGGCCCTGAAGGACCGCACGGGTCTGAGTCTGGCCGAGCTGGCGCGGCGGACTGCGTACAGCAAGTCGTCGTGGCAGCGGTACCTCAGCGGGGCGAAACAGCCGCCGAGGGGCGCGGTGCAGGCGCTGTGCCGGGTGGCGGGGGCGGACCAGGCGCGGCTGCTGGCGCTGTGGGATCTGGCGGACCAGACGTGGCCGCACGGCGTGGCGCTGCCGGTGGAACCGGCCGGGCGGGCGATGGACACGGCGACGCCGCCGCCCGGCGCCGAGTACCGGCGGTGGCGGGCGGCGGCGCTGGTCTCCTTCGCGGTCATCGTGGTGCTGCTGGCCGGGCTGCTGTGGGTGCTGCCGGCGAGGAGCGGGTGAGGGGCAGGTCGACTGCTCCTCACCCGCTCCCGGCTCCTGTTCCCCGCCCCGCCGATTTCTCAGCCGACGGTGCGGTAATGGGCGTTCTTCCAGGGCCCGACGTTCTTCAGCTTGACCTGGTACTTGCCGCCCACCCGCTTGAAGCTGACGTTCCGCGCGTCGCCCTTGTACTGGACGAGGTTGCCCGGGATGCTCTGCAGCCGGGTCTGGGCGAAGTCCCAGGTCTCACTGACGACGACACCGTCGGTGTCCGACAGGTTGTGCCGGCTCTGCCACCACTGCGTGGCCGACTCGGTCTCGGGCCCGAACGAGCCGTCGATCTGGCTCCTCTTGAAGGGCCGCCACTCCCCCTCGTCGTCCTCCCACTGGGCTCCGTCCGCCCACAGGACGGTCTCCCACAGGGCGATGGCGTTGCCCCTGGAGTACGCCTCGACGCCGAGGTTCTCCTCGTCCTCCCAGTCGTTGCCGACGGCGCCGCCGCCGTCGATACCGAAGTACGCGGGCGCGGCGCCTGCGGCCGGCGCCAGGGCGATTCCGGTGGCCCCGGCCCCCAGCAGTACGGCCGTCACCATCGCCATGGCCCGAATGCGCATGCTCATGCGGTCTTCCTTTCCGAACCGCCGTCACCCGTGGGTTCCCCCTGGGGCGGCTCGTCTCATCTGGCACGGCACAGCCTCACGGGCCGGGGCGGCCGGAGCGAGCTTTCCCGCCGGACGCGGACCGCCCAGGGACGGTTCACGAGCGGGTCGGCGGCGTCCCGGCCGGGGACGGGTCGCGCGGGACCTCCGTGGGCCGGGGCGGGACGGATCCCTTCGCGACCGCCGCTCCCGACAACCGCCATGGCTGGCCGGGCATGCCGCAGGGAGCCCGGGACGGGCCGCACTCGCAGCCGCCGCGCCCCACCGACCTGGAGCGGGAATCCGCTGCCCCCCAGATGACTCATGAGCGTTCCATCAGCCGTTTCAGGGCGGTGAGGTCGGCGGTCACCGCCTCCGCGTCGCGGTGGAACTCCTCGTCGCTCATCCAGGGCTGCCGGCGCAGGGTGAACACCACCTCGCAACCGGTCCCATGGGTGACTCCCCCACCCACCGGCCGTCCACCAGCTCGATGGAACGGGCCAGTCCGGGAGCCCAGCCGGGGACGTTGACGGGACCGGTGTCCGATTCCTTCAAGACCGGGCGTCGCGGGGCTGCCTACGGTGGGCCCATGACTGCACGATTCGATGCCATCGGCCTGGTCGTCTCCGACATGGCCGCCTCCGTCGCCTTCTACCGCCGGCTCGGGTTCGCCTTCCCCGAGGGCGCCGAGAACCAGCCGCACGCCGAGGCCGAACTGCCCGGCGGGCTGCGGCTGATGTTCGACACCGAGGAGACGGTCCGCTCCTTCCTCCCCGAGTGGCGGCCGCCGGCGGACGGCGGCCGGACCTCGCTGGCCCTGCGCTGCGACGGGCCGGAGGAAGTGGACGCGCTGTACGCGGAGTTGGTGGGCGCCGGGTGCCACGGTGAACTGAAGCCCTGGGACGCCTTCTGGGGGCAGCGGTACGCCGTCGTGCTGGACCCGGACGGCAACGGGGTCGACCTGTTCGCTCCGCTAGCCGCGGCCGGCGAGTAGCTCACCCAGCGGCAGGCCCGCCAACTCCCTGACGTCACGGGCCAGATGGGCCTGGTCGGCGTATCCGGCCCGGGTGGCCGTGTCCGCGAAGGGGACGCCGTCCCGGGCCAGCGCGAGGGCGCGGCGCAGCCGCAGGATCCGGGCCAGGGTCTTGGGTCCGTAGCCGAACGCGGTCAGCGAGCGGCGGTGCAACTGGCGTGCTCCGAGGCCGAGTTCGTCGGCGGTCGCGGCGACGGGCCGGCCCGCGCCGAGGGCGGTCACGACCTGCCGCAGCAGCGGATCCGGCGGATCGGCACCGGCTGCCTGCCGCAGGGCGAGGTCCTCCAGGCCGCTCACCGGGTCGGGGGCGGCGTTCACCCGTGCCTCCAGTCGCCGTACCTCCGCGGCCGGCCACAGATCCGCGAGCTCGACGCGACGGTCGCGCAGTTCGTGCGCCGGTACGCCGAGCAGGGCCGGGGCCGTGCCCGGGTAGAAGCGGACGCCGGCCCAGGCGCCGTTCTCGCCGTCCGTGACATGGGCGTGGGTATCGGGCCCGGCGACCAGGAGCCGCCCCTGGTGCCACAGCAGATCCATGCACCCGTCGGGCAGCACACGCGCCGCCCCGGCCCGCTCCGGGGCGTTGCTCCACACGACCGCTCCCGCCAGCCGTGACGCCCGCTCCACGTACACGTGAGCCAGGCTACGCCGCGGGCGCCGAGGCTGCCGCGAGCGTCGTCCCGGCCGGGCTTCCCCACCGCCGCCGACCAGGACACCGCGGCGCTCCCCGCCCTGCGCCACCCGCCCTACGCCACCCGTCCCCGGTACTCCACCGGGCTCACCCCGTACACCCGCTTGAACGCCGTCGACAGGGCGAACGCGCTGCCGTACCCCACCCGGCGGGCCACCGCGTCGAGCGTGTCCTCGGTGTCGCGCAGGCGGTCGGCGGCGAGGGCGAGGCGCCAGCCGGTGAGGTACGTCATCGGGGGCTCGCCGACCAGGGCGGTGAAGCGGCGGGCGAGTGCGGCGCGGGACACACCCGCCTTGGCGGCGAGCGCGGCGACGGTCCACGGGTGGGCGGGATCGTCCTGGAGCAGGCGCAGGACACCGCCGACGACCGGGTCGGCGAGAGCCCGGTACCAGGCGGGCGCCTCCGCCTCCGGGCGGGCGAACCAGGCGCGCAGCGCGGCGATGACCAGCAGGTCCAGCAGCCGGTCCAGCACCACCTCCTGGCCGGGCTCGTCCCGCACGATCTCCTCGGAGACGTACGGCGTGAGCGGGCAGTCCCACACGTCGGACGTGAGGGCGAGCAGCGGCGGCAGCGCGTCCAGCAGCCGGCCGCTGATCTCGCCCTGCAGCGGGTAGGTGCCGATCAGCAGCACCGTGGCACCGTCGAGCCGGTCGCCCCAGGTGCGCACGCCCAGGTCCATGGAGCCGTTGAGGGGGCGTCCGTCGGGGTGGCGGCACTCCTGGCCGGGCAGGATCAGCGCCTGCGGTGCCGTGCCGGGGGCGTCTGCGCAGGTGTAGGGGTCCGGGCCGCGGGCGATGGCCAGGTCCCCGGCCCGCAGCCGGGCCGGCTCGCCCCGGTCGGGCAGGACCCAGGCCTCGCCGCGCGCGACGAGCATCACGGTGAGCGGCGCCCGGTCCTCCACGCGTACCGCCCAGGGCGGGTCGAAGCACGCCCTGATCATGAACGCGCCCCTGGCGCGCGGGCCCTCCAGCAACCCTGAGAGTGCGTCCATGGGGTCAGCGTAGACGCGGTCGTATGGGAATGAGCCGTTCAGCGATGGTTCCGTGCGGTGCAGGGCAGTTGACTCGACGGCATGACGAACACGACACGGGACTCGCAGGACATGACGGTGGTGGTGACGGGCGCCTCGGGCCGTACGGGCAGCCGCGTGACACGGGCGGCGCAGGCCGCCGGGCTCACGGTACGGGCGGCGTCGCGGGCGACCGGATTCGACTGGTGGGACCGCTCGACCTGGGCGGACGCCCTGCGCGGCGCCGACGCGGCCTACCTCGTGTACCCCTCGGACGTCGGCGCGCCGGGCGCCGCCGAGGCGGTCGGGGACCTCGCGCGGGAGGCGGTCGGGCTCGGGGTGCGACGGCTGGTGCTGCTGTCCGGGCGCGGCGAGGATCAGGCCCTGCCCACGGAGGAGGCGCTGCACGCGTCGGGGGCGGACTGGACGGTTCTGCGGGCCGCGTGGTTCGCGCAGAACTTCAGCGAGGGGCCGCTGGTGGCGGAGCTGCGGGAGCGCGGGGAGCTGGTGTTCCCGGCGGGCGGGGTGCGCGAGCCGTTCCTCGACGTACGGGACATCGCGGACGTGACGGTGACCGCGCTGACGTCCGGCGACCGGTACGTGGGCCGGACGCTCACCCTCTCCGGGCCACGCCTGCTCACCTTCGGCGAGGCGGTGGCGGACATCGCCGAATCGACCGGCCGCCCGCTCACCTACCGAGCCGTGTCGACACAGGACTACGGCAAGAGGCTTCTCGAGTTCGGCCTACCGCCGCAGGAGGTCACAGCCCTCACCGAAATCTTCGACACCCTGCTCGACGGCCGCAACGCACACCTCTCGGACGGCGTACGGGAGGTCCTGGGCCGCGCGCCCAGGGACTTCACGGACTTCGTCCGGGAGGAGACGACGGCGGGAACGTGGAAGGGCTGACGACAGCCGGGACGTGCGGGCCCGTTACTTGTTCACGGGCGGTGGCGGCTCCCCGTCGGACTGGTCGGGGGTCTTCGCATGGGTGCTCTTCACGTGGGTGCTCTTCACGTGGGTGCGCAGGCGGGCCGTGACGTCCTCCGGGGGGAGGAAGCGGGACCAGCGTTCGGGGAACTCCGAGGGCATGTCGGGGTCGGACTCGCCCGCGGCGGCGGCGCGGGCGACGTACTCGGCGACCTGCGCCTGCCGCAGGCGTTCGTTGGCCTCGCGGGCCGCGGCCGTCGCGGCGGCCGGCCAGACCCGGTCGATGGCGGCGTTGACCGCGGCCCCGACGAGCACGGCGAACGCGGCCACACCGATCCACAGCAGCACGGCGACGGGCGCGGCGAGGGAGCCGTAGATCGTCGGGCCCTCGACCGTGCTGGTGAGGTAGATGCGCAGCAGGAAGCTGCCGAGGACCCACATGCCGAGGGCGACGAGCGCACCGGGCACGTCCTCGATCCACGGAGAGCGGACGGGGACGGACACGTGGTAGAGCGTGGTCAGGAAGGCGATGGACAGGAGGATGACGACCGGCCAGTAGAGGATCTGCACGACCGTCGTCGACCACGGCACGATCCGCACCACCGCGTCCGGCCCGGCCACCATCAGCGGCAGCGCGATGGAGCCGATCAGCAGGGCGACGATGAACAGCGCGAAGGCCATCAGGCGGGTCTTCACGATGCCGCGGACGCCGTCGAGGCCGTACATGACGGTGATCGTGTCTATGAAGACGTTCACGGCGCGGGAGCCGGACCACAAGGCGAACAGGAAGCCGATGGAGATGACGTCGGGCCGGCCGCCCTTCATCACGTCGTGCAGGATCGGCTCGGCGATCTGCCGCACGCCCCGGTCGGACAGCACCGTGCGGGCGGCCTCCAGGATGTTGGTCTCGAGGCTCTCGATGGTGTCGGCACCGGTCCAGGCGTCGACGTAGCCGAGCAGTCCGATCATGCTCAGCAGCAGCGGCGGCACCGACAGCAGCGTGAAGAACGCGGCCTCCGCCGCCAGGCCCAGGATGCGGTACTCGATGCAGGAGTTGACGGTGTCCTTGAGCAACAGCCAGGCGGTCCTGCGCTTGGAGACGTTCCGGTAGAGAGCACGCGCCCGATGGAGGCGCCCGGAGTGTGTGTCGGGGGTTTCACTTGCTGGCTGCACCCCCTAACGGTATCCGTCGTGCCTGCCCGTACTCACGCACAGGTGGGGCTCCGGCGCCCGGGCCCCGCCCCTTGGTGACCAGGGGGCCGCCCCGGGGTACTTTCGCACCATGGCTGGCAGCACCCACTCCGTGAACAACCAGGTCCCGCCGTTGGTCGGGTACGACGTCTTCTCGGCCGACCGGGCCCTCACGGCGGCGGTCGAACGGCATCTCGATCCCGGCCTGCGCGACGAGGTGCTCGGCGAGCTCTCGGCGCTCGGGCGGACCTCCGGCTCGGCCCAGGTGCAGGAGTGGGGAGCGCAGGCCAACGAGAACCCGCCGCGGCTGCGCACCCACGACCGGTACGGCCACCGGATCGACGAGGTCGACTTCCACCCGTCCTGGCACCGGCTGCTCGGCAAGGGCGTCTCGGCCGGTCTGACCGCGGCCTGGGACCGGCCGGCCGGGCATCTGCGGCGGGCCGCCGCGTTCCTGGTGTGGACGCAGGTCGAGGCCGGCAACAGCTGCCCGCTGTCGATGACGCACGCGGCGGTGCCCGCCCTGCGCACGGACCCGGACCTGGCCGCCGAGTGGGAGCCGCGGCTGACGTCCATGGTCTACGACCGTGGGCTCAGGCCCGCCCGCCTCAAGGCCGGGGCGTTGTTCGGGATGGGCATGACGGAGAAGCAGGGCGGCAGCGACGTACGCGCCAACACGACGTCCGCGTTGCCGCTGGCCGAGGACGGGACGTACGAGCTGACCGGTCACAAGTGGTTCTGCTCGGCGCCGATGTCCGACGGTTTCCTGGTGCTGGCGCAGGCTCCGGGCGGGCTCACCTGCTTCCTGGTGCCGCGGGTGCTGGCGGACGGCACGCGCAACGTGTTCCTGCTCCAGCGGCTCAAGGACAAGCTCGGCAACCGGTCGAACGCCTCGGCCGAGGTGGAGTTCGACGGGACCTGGGCGCGCCGGGTCGGCGAGGAGGGGCGCGGGGTGCGCACCATCATCGAGATGGTGGCGGCGACCCGGCTCGACTGTGTGCTGGGCTCGGCGGGGCTGATGCGGCAGGCGGTGGCGCAGGCGGTGCACCACTGCACGTACCGGGAGGCGTTCGGCGGGAAGCTCGCCGACAAGCCGCTGATGCGCAACGTCCTCGCCGATCTCGCCCTGGAGTCGGAGGCGGCGACGACGCTGGCGCTGCGGCTCGCGGCGGCCTACGACGACGGCGGCGAGCAGGAGCGGGCGCTGCTGCGGATCGCGGTGCCGGCGGCCAAGTACTGGGTGACCAAGCGGTGCCCGCCGGTGGCGGTGGAGGCGGCCGAGTGCCTGGGCGGCAACGGCTACGTCGAGGAGTCCGGGCTGCCCCGGCTGGTGCGCGAGTCGCCGCTCAACTCGATCTGGGAGGGCGCGGGCAACGTCCAGGCCCTCGACGTGCTGCGGGCGTTGCAGCGGGAGCCGGGGGCGTTCGACGCGTATCTGCGGGAGGTCGGGCAGGCGCGCGGCGCCGATCACCGGCTCGACGGGGCCATCAAGAACCTGCTGACGGAACTCGCCGACCTGGAGGGCGTGGAGGGGCGGGCGCGGCGGCTTGCGGAGCGGCTGGCGCTGGTGCTGCAGGGGTCACTGCTGGTGCGTTTCGCGCCACCGGAG
Source organism: Streptomyces sp. NPDC016851 (assembly GCF_055562795.1). Taxonomy (NCBI): domain Bacteria; kingdom Bacillati; phylum Actinomycetota; class Actinomycetes; order Kitasatosporales; family Streptomycetaceae; genus Streptomyces; species Streptomyces sp. NPDC016851. Next base: position 16,245 of record NZ_JBVHEP010000017.1, on the reverse strand, counting down.
GTCGCCGACGCGTTCTGCGCGGCACGGCTGGGCGGCGACGGAGGCGCGGCGTTCGGGACGCTCCCGCACACGCTCGATCTGGCGTCGGTGGTGGAGCGGGCCCGGCCGGTGACCTGATCCGGGCAGCGAAAAGCGGGGGTGGTGCTGCGCCGACACGGCACCACCCCCGCCGCACTGGCCCGTTCGAGCCACTGAACGCCGCTCGGGACGGCGCCGCTCAAGTTTCAGACACGGCCGGGCTGTCCACCAGGGTTGCAAGGGGTTGCAACTTGCTGCTGACTGTGGCGGACTGCGCGCGCCGCTGTCGGGCAGACGGCACTATGAGACGGACAGTCAAAAGGCTCCGACAGACAGTCAGGACTCCGGCGGACGGTCGATGGACTCCGACGGGCAGTCAGAAGACACCGGGGGGCACACGCCTATGGACGTCACGCAGCTCGCCGCCAAGGACACCTCGCGTGCGGCCCGGGTGCTCAGCGAGGTCCGTTCCGCCCGGCTGTCCGGGCAGCCCGCGCCCGTGCCGCCGCGCCGGGTGATCGAGCAGTCCTGGGAGCGGATGCTGCGCAGCGGTGTGGATCCCGACCACGACTTCCGGGCGGATCTGCTGTCCCGCGAGGAGGTGCAGCGGCGGCGTGAGACGTCGGCGCTGCGCCATGTGCTGCCGGTGCTGCGGGAGGGGCTGCTGGGGTTCGCGGACGTCGCCCACCACATCATGGTGGTCGCCGACGAGGAGGGGCGGGTGCTGTGGCGCGAGGGCAGCGCGCCGGTGCTGCGCAAGGCCGACGGGCTCGGTTTTGAACTCGGCGCGGACTGGCGTGAGGACGTCGTCGGCACGAACGGTCTGGGCACCCCGGCGGTGGTGCGCCGGCCCGTGCAGGTCTTCGCCTCCGAGCACTTCGTGCGCTCCCAGGCCGTGTGGACCTGTGCCGGCGCTCCGCTGACGGATCCGCGGGACGGCCGGCTGCTCGGCGTGGTGGACGTGAGCGGCCCGCTGGAGACGATGCATCCGGCCACGCTCGCCTGGGTCGACTCGGTGGCCAAACTCGCCGAGGCCCGGCTGCGGGAGAGGCACCTGGAGTCGCTGGAGCGGCTGCGCGCGGTGGCGGCGCCGGTGCTGGCCCGGCTGGAGGGGCGTGCCCTGGTCGTCGACCGGGACGGCTGGACCGCCGCGGTCAGCGGGATGCCGTACACGCGGCGCGTGGCCCTGCCCAAGTCGCTGTCGCCGGGCCCGAGGTGGGTGCCGGCGCTCGGGCTGTGCTCGGTGGAGCCGCTGGCCGGGGGCTGGCTGCTGCGGGCGGCCGCCGACGAGCCGGCGGCGCGCGGGGCGAGCAGCATCGTGCTGGACCTGAGACAGGCCCGCAGATGGACGGTGGCGGTGTCCGGCGGTGCGGGTTCCTGGACGCGCGAACTGAGTCCGCGGCACGCCGAGTTGCTGTACCTCCTCGCCGTCCACCGCACCGGCCGCAGCGCTTCGGGCCTGGCCGGCGACGTGTTCGGCGATCCGGCGCGCACGGTGACGGTACGCGCCGAGATGTCGCGGGTACGGCGCTACCTCGGCGCGTTCCTGGAACACCGGCCGTACCGCTTCGCCGAGGACGCCGAGGTCGAGGTGCTCCTCCCGGACGACCCGAAGGACCTGCTGCCGCACTCGACGGCACCGGCGGTGGGGAGGCTGCGCGGCTCCGCACCGGCTCCCTGAGGTTCACGGGGCGTGCCGTCCGGCCGCCCCAGGGGTGCATCTTGCGCATATTTGCAAGGTCTTCGCCCCCCGCCCCGCCCGCCTGCCGTAGCATCCCCTACGGGCCACCCCACCTGCTCCTCCGTCAACGTACGGATCACAAGGCGCAGTTGGCCCGCCTCGGGAGGACGTTATGAAGCATCGCGGCAGACACCGGCGGCGCAGGCGGGGCAGGGTACTGCGTGGGACCCTGGCCGGGACGGCTCTCGCGCTCACCGCCGCCGCCACCCTGATCAGCGCCTCGCAGGCCACGGTCGCCGACGCGCCCGGGGCCCTGAAGCCCCTCTCCGCGTCCGCCGGGGCCGGGCGGCTGCCGCTGGCCGAGCAGCGGGTGCCCGGGCAGTGGCTCGACCGGCTGGCCTCGGAGATGGGCCGGCCCGTCGGTGCCGCCACGGTGCTGGACGGCGCCGACCGCACGCTGCGCAACGCGGACGCTTGCCCGAGCGCCGAGAAGCACAGCCTGCCGGTCGAGCCGGCGGCCACGCGCGCGTACTGCTTCGGCGGCGCCGACACCCGGGGCTGGCGGCCCGGCGCGGTCACCACCTCGGGCGACGCGGACGACGACGGCCGCTGGGGCCACGACCGCGTGATCCTCTCCGGCTGGACCCGCGGCGGTGCCGGGGGCGGCTCCCTGGACGGTCCGGCCCCCGAGCGGGGCCTGGCGAAGGTCGCCTTCGTCGACGCGAACGACCCCGACCGGCTCCGCTACACCTGGGCGCTGCTGGCCGTCCCGGTGGACGGCGGGCGGGACTACCGGGGACTGGTCTCCCCGCTGTCCGGCATGGTCTGGTACCAGGACAAGCTGCTGGTGACGACCCGGGAGGGCGACCGGGACGCGCTGTACGTGTACGACATGGACCGCATCCAGCGCGCCACGGTCGACTCCGACGCGGTCGGCCGGGTGCGCGGCGGCTGGTCGGCGTCCGGCAACCGGTACGTGCTGCCCGCGGTCGCCTCCTACGCCCTGCCCGGCGGGCGCGACGTGCCGCATCCGGCCGCGGTCTCCCTCGACCGCAGCACCTCCCCCGACAGTCTGGTGGCGAGCGAGTGGGTGCCCGCGGACGGCGACCGGGGCACCCGGCTGTGGCGGTACGCGCTGAGCCGGGAGCCGGCCAGGTCCGGCCTGCTGGCCACAGCCTCCTCGGGGCGCGCGGACCCGGTCGAGGCGTACGAGACGAAGACGGCCGACGTGCGCGGCGTGCTGTCGTACCGCTCGGGCTGGTACCTCGACCGCGCGGCGGGCACGCCCGGCGGGCACGGGACACTGTGGCGCCAGGACACGAAGGGCGCGCGGGCGACGGAGTGCGCGACGGACGAGACGCGGCACTGCTGGAGCGGCCGGGCGGGTTCCCTTTCCTACTGGGAGGAGACCGGCGAGGTCTGGTCCCAGTCGGGGCGGATGCTGTTCGCGCTGCCGCTGGCGTCGGTGGACCGGGCGCTGGGCCGGCCGGCGGACCGGTAGGCCGCGATCGACAGACCAGTGGGTCAGATGATTTTCTGGCCCGCATGACCACCATTGCCGTGACCACCTGGTCCCTGGAGCAGACCGCCCCGACCGACCTGCTGCCGGCCGCCGCGCCGGACGGGGACGTCCGGGTCGTCCGCTCCGAGGTGCCCTCGCCCGAGTTCAGCCGGTTCCTGTACGCCTCGGTCGGCGGCGACATCCTGTGGACGGACCGGCTGAGCTGGTCGTACGCGCGGTGGCTGGAGCACCTTCAGCGGCCCGGCGTGGAGACGTGGGTGGCCTACGACCGGGGCACGCCCGCGGGCTATGTGGAGCTGGAGGCGCAGGACGACGCGGTCGTGGAGATCGTCTACTTCGGTCTGCTCCCCGCTTTCCGCGGCCGGCGCATCGGCGGGCACCTGCTGTCGTACGGCACGGCCCGCGCCTGGGACCTCGCGGACCGCTGGGCGGGACTGACGCCGACGAAGCGGGTCTGGCTGCACACGTGCAGCAAGGACGGCGAGCACGCGATGGCCAACTATCAGCGCCGCGGCTTCAAGCTGTTCGACACCAAGGTCGAGGACGAAGCGGACGTCACCGCTCCGGGACCGTGGCCTGGGGCGTTCCCCGTCTGACCTGGCCGGACACCCTCGGACGGCCCGATGTGACCAAGGACACTCGCGTCTCGCATACCGAGACCTGAGTGTCCGAATCTTGGACGAAGCTGGACTGTGTCCAGATCGCCGTGCCACGCTTCCGTCATGCCTGGAACTGGGATCGCCTTGGTGAGTCGACGCCACGTCGACCTCGGCCGCATGTCCAGCGCCATCTGTCCGGCGCGCTGAGAGCACTCACGCACCGCCCGACATCCCCCTTTTTCGTCGCATTCCCGCGCAATGACGCGCCCTCTGCCCATGCGCCCGCACGCGCAGGTCAGAGCCGCTTTCCCGCCTGTCCCGAAGGACGTATCAACCATGGCCGCCACCCCGCAGAACCCTGCCGCCGCGACTCCCCGCCGCAAGGTGAGCCGTCACCGCGGTGAGGGTCAGTGGGCCGCGGGGCACCACACCCCGCTCAACGGCAACGAGCAGTTCAAGAAGGACGACGACGGTCTCAATGTGCGGACACGCATTGAGACGATCTACTCCAAGCGGGGCTTCGACTCGATCGACCCGAACGACCTGCGCGGCCGGATGCGCTGGTGGGGCCTGTACACCCAGCGCCGTCCCGGGATCGACGGCGGCAAGACGGCGGTCCTGGAGCCGGAGGAGCTGGACGACGAGTACTTCATGCTGCGTGTCCGCATCGACGGCGGGGCGCTGACCACCCGGCAGCTGAGGGTCGTCGGCGAGATCTCGCAGGAGTTCGCGCGCGGCACGGCCGACATCACCGACCGGCAGAACGTGCAGTACCACTGGATCCGGATCGAGGACGTGCCCGAGATCTGGAACCGGCTGGAGGGCGTCGGCCTGTCCACGGTCACCGCCTGCGGCGACACCCCGCGTGTGATGATCGGCTCCCCGGTGGCGGGCATCGCCGAGGACGAGATCATCGACGGCACTCCGGCGCTGGAGGAGATGAAGCGCCGGGTGCTGAACAACAAGGCGTACTCGAACCTCCCCCGGAAGTTCAAGACGGCCATCTCGGGCTCGCCGGTGCTGGACGTGGTGCACGAGATCAACGACGTCGCGTTCGTCGGCGTCGTGCACCCCGAGCACGGCCCGGGCTTCGACGTGTGGGTCGGCGGCGGCCTGTCCACCAACCCCAAGCTGGGCGTGCGGCTGGGCGCCTGGGTGCCGATCGACGAGGTCCCCGACGTCTACGAGGGCGTCCTGTCGATCTTCCGCGACTACGGCTACCGGCGGCTGCGCACCCGGGCCCGTCTGAAGTTCCTCGTCGCCGACTGGGGCGCGGAGAAGTTCCGGCAGGTCCTGGAGGACGAGTACCTGGGGCGCAAGCTGGTCGACGGCCCCGCTCCCGAGCAGCCGTCCCAGCAGTGGCGCGACCACATCGGCGTGCACCGCCAGAAGGACGGCCGCTTCTACGTCGGCTTCGCCCCGCGCGTGGGACGCGTCGACGGCGCGACGCTCACGAAGATCGCCGACCTCGCGGAGGCCCACGGCTCGGGCCGGGTGCGCACCACCGTCGAGCAGAAGATGATCGTCCTCGATGTCGAGGAGGACAAGGTCGAGTCGCTCGTCGAGGGCCTGGAGGCGCTCGACCTGACCGCCCGGCCGTCCTCGTTCCGGCGCGGCACCATGGCCTGCACCGGCATCGAGTTCTGCAAGCTGGCCATCGTCGAGACCAAGCAGCGCGGCTCGCAGCTCATCGACGAGCTGGAGCGCCGCATGCCGGACTTCGACGAGCCGATCACCATCAACCTCAACGGCTGCCCGAACGCCTGCGCCCGTATCCAGGTGGCGGACATCGGTCTCAAGGGCCAGCTGGTCGTCAACGACAAGGGCGAGCAGGTCGAGGGCTACCAGGTGCACCTGGGCGGCGCGCTCGGCCTGGAGGCGGGCTTCGGCCGCAAGGTGCGCGGCCTGAAGGTCACCTCCGAGGAGCTGCCCGACTACGTCGAGCGCGTCCTGAAGCGGTTCCAGGCGGAGCGCGAGGACGGCGAGCGATTCGCCACGTGGGCGGCCCGCGCCGGCGAGGAGGCCCTGTCGTGAGCGAACGAGCGGCCCCGTTCTACTGCCCCTACTGCGGTGACGAGGACCTGCGTCCGCACGAGGAGGGCCACGGCGCGTGGGAATGCGCGGCGTGCAACCGAGCCTTTCAGCTGAAGTTCCTCGGGCTGCTGGCCCAGGGACTGAAGCGATCCGACACCGGAGGGGCGAAGATATGACCACGGTTCAGGAACAGCGCACGGCCGAGGAGCTCAAGGCCCTCGCCGAGCAGGCGGGCCACGATCTGGAGGACGCCTCCGCGCTGGAGATCCTCCAGTGGGCGGCCGAGACGTTCGGCAAGCGCTTCTGCGTGACCTCCTCGATGGAGGACGCGGTCGTCGCCCACCTCGCCTCCCGCGCGATGCCCGGCGTCGACGTCGTCTTCCTCGACACCGGATACCACTTCGAGGAGACCATCGGCACCCGTGACGCGGTCGACGCCGTGATGGACGTCAACGTCATCACGCTCACGCCCCGCCAGACGGTCGCCGAGCAGGACGCGGAGTTCGGCCCGAAGCTGCACGACCGCAACCCCGACCTGTGCTGCGCCATGCGCAAGGTGGAGCCTCTGGAGCGAGGCCTGAAGGACTACCAGGCCTGGGCGACCGGTCTGCGCCGCGACGAGTCCCCGACCCGGGCGAACACCCCGGTCGTCGGCTGGGACGAGAAGCGGCAGAAGGTCAAGATCTCCCCGATCGCCCGCTGGACCCAGGACGACGTGGACGCGTACGTCACCGAGCACGGCGTCCTGACGAACCCGCTGCTGATGGACGGCTACGCCTCCGTCGGCTGCGCCCCCTGCACCCGCCGGGTCCTGGAGGGCGAGGACGCGCGCGCCGGCCGCTGGGCGGGCCGCAGCAAGACCGAGTGCGGACTGCACGGATGACGGCGCCTCAGGTTCAGACGCCTCAGGCCCCGACGGCTCAGACCCAGACGCCTCAGACCCAGACGATTCAGACTCAGACGATTCAGGAGACCGACGTGACGACCGGAGCCACCGTCTGGCTCACGGGTCTGCCGAGCGCCGGCAAGACCACCATCGCCCACGAGCTGGCCGGCCGGCTCCGCGCCGAGGGCCACCGCGTCGAGGTGCTCGACGGCGACGAGATCCGCGAGTTCCTCTCGGCGGGCCTCGGCTTCAGCCGCGAGGACCGGCACACCAACGTGCAGCGCATCGGCTTCGTCGCCGAACTGCTCGCCCGCAACGGCGTGCTCGCCCTCGTCCCGGTCATCGCGCCGTACCAGGACAGCCGCGAGGCGGTGCGCAAGCGGCACCAGGCGAACGGCACCGCGTACGTGGAGATCCACGTGGCGACTCCGGTGGAGGTGTGCAGCGAGCGGGACGTGAAGGGCCTGTACGCCAAGCAGGCCGCGGGCGAGCTCACGGGGCTCACCGGGGTCGACGACCCGTACGAGGCTCCCGAGTCGCCCGATCTGCGCATCGAGTCGCAGAACCAGACCGTGCAGGAGTCCGCGGCGTCCGTGTACGCCCTGCTGAGCGAAAGGGGACTGGCATGACGACCGCCGCGACGGTTTCCGAGGAGACCGACAGCCCGTACGCGCTCTCCCACCTCGACGCTCTCGAGTCGGAGGCGGTGCACATCTTCCGTGAGGTGGCGGGTGAGTTCGAGCGGCCGGTGATTCTCTTCTCCGGCGGCAAGGACTCGATCGTCATGCTGCATCTGGCGCTGAAGGCCTTCCGGCCGGCGTCGGTGCCGTTCTCGCTGCTGCATGTGGACACCGGGCACAACTTCCCCGAGGTCCTCGACTACCGGGACCGCACGGTGGCCCGGCACGGACTGCGGCTGCACGTCGCCTCGGTGCAGGACTACATCGACCGGGGTGTGCTCAAGGAGCGCCCGGACGGCACCCGCAACCCGCTGCAGACGGTGCCGCTGACGGAGAAGATCCAGCAGGAGCGTTTCGACGCCGTCTTCGGCGGCGGCCGCCGGGACGAGGAGAAGGCCCGGGCCAAGGAGCGGGTGTTCTCCCTCCGGGACGAGTTCTCCCAGTGGGACCCGCGCCGCCAGCGCCCGGAGCTGTGGAACCTCTACAACGGCCGGCACGCCCCGGGCGAGCACGTCCGCGTCTTCCCGCTGTCCAACTGGACCGAGCTGGACGTGTGGCAGTACATCGCCCGCGAGGGCATCGAACTGCCGGAGATCTACTACGCGCACGAGCGTGAGGTGTTCCAGCGGGCCGGCATGTGGCTGACGGCCGGTGACTGGGGCGGGCCGAAGGACGGCGAGACCGTGGAGAAGCGCCTGGTGCGCTACCGCACGGTCGGTGACATGTCCTGCACCGGCGCCGTCGACTCCGACGCCGACACGATCGAGAAGGTGATCGTGGAGATCGCCGCCTCCCGGCTGACCGAGCGGGGCGCCACCCGCGCCGACGACAAGATGTCCGAAGCGGCGATGGAAGACCGCAAGCGCGAGGGGTACTTCTAGAGATGAGCACGATCACGACCGAGGAGCTCTCGGCCACCACGCTGCTGCGGTTCGCCACCGCCGGTTCCGTCGACGACGGCAAGTCCACCCTCGTCGGGCGGCTGCTGCACGACTCCAAGTCGGTCCTCACCGACCAGCTCGAAGCCGTGGAGCGCGTCTCCGCCAGCCGGGGCCAGGAGGCGCCGGACCTCGCGCTGCTGACGGACGGTCTGCGGGCCGAGCGGGAGCAGGGCATCACCATCGACGTGGCGTACCGCTACTTCGCCACGCCCCGGCGCCGGTTCATCCTCGCCGACACCCCCGGCCACGTGCAGTACACCCGCAACATGGTCACCGGCGCCTCGACGGCCGAGCTGACGGTCATCCTGGTCGACGCCCGCAACGGGGTGGTCGAGCAGACCCGCCGGCACGCCGCGATCGCCGCCCTGCTGCGTGTCCCGCACGCGGTCCTGGCGGTGAACAAGATGGACCTCGTCGGCTACGACGAGAAGGTGTTCGCCGCGATCGCCGAGGAGTTCACGGCGTACGCGACCGAGCTGGGTGTCCCCGAGGTCACCGCGATCCCGATCTCCGCGCTCGTCGGGGACAACGTGGTGGAGCCTTCCGCGAACATGGACTGGTACGGCGGCCCGACCGTGCTGGAGCACCTGGAGACGGTCCCGGTCGCGCACGACCTGAGCCACTGCCACGCCCGGCTGCCCGTGCAGTACGTGATCCGGCCGCAGAGCGCCGACCACCCCGACTACCGGGGTTACGCCGGGCAGATCGCGGCCGGTTCCTTCCACGTCGGCGAGGCCGTCACCGTGCTGCCGTCCGGCCGCAGCTCGAAGATCTCCGGAATCGACCTGCTCGGCGAGCCGGTCGACGTCGCCTGGACCACCCAGTCGGTGACCCTCCTCCTGGAGGACGACATCGACATCTCGCGCGGCGACCTGATCGTGCCGTCCAAGGACGCGCCCCCGACCACGCAGGACATCGAGGCCACCGTCTGCCACGTCGCCGACGCCCCGCTGACCCTCGGCCACCGGGTCCTGCTGAAGCACGGCACCCGCACGGTCAAGGCGATCGTCAAGGACATCCCGTCCCGCCTCACGCTCGACGACCTGTCCCTGCACCCGCACCCGGGACAGCTCGTCGCCAACGACATCGGCCGGGTGAAGATCCGCACCGCCGAGCCGCTGCCGGTCGACTCCTACGCCGACTCGCGGCGCACCGGCTCGTTCATCCTGATCGACCCGAACGACGGCACGACGCTGACCGCGGGCATGGTCGGCGAGTCCTTCGCCGCCCCCGACCCGGTCAAGGACGAGTCCGATGACGACGGGTGGGACTTCTGACATGAACTCCCCCGACTTCTACTCGATGTTCGCGAAGGAGGGCGGCCGCGTCGGCAGCGGTGCTCTCGGCAGCGGGCAGGGCGGAGTCGCGCGATGTGTGCGCTGACGTACGCGCACCGCTCGCGCGCCCTCACCCCCCACCGCCGTAGACGAAAACCCGCCGACCTCCCGGCCACGACCTGACAGACGTGACCGCCGGGCCTCCGAGAGGAAACCCTCCCGTGCCTGCACCATCCGCTCTGCGCCGATCCTTCGCGGTGCTCGCCGCGCTGCCCCTGCTCACCCTGGCCGCCTGCGGCTACGGCTCCCAGGCGAAGGACGACGACACCACCAAGGTCGCCGCCGGGGCGAAGAAGATCGACGGTCTCGACACAGTCAAGATCGGTTACTTCGGCAACCTCACCCACGGAACGGCGCTCGTCGGCCGTGAGCGGGGCATCTTCCAGAAGGCGCTGGGCGCCACCGAGGCGAAGTACGCGACCTTCAACGCGGGCCCGTCCGAGATCGAGGCGCTGAACTCCGGCTCCATCGACATCGGCTGGATCGGCCCGTCCCCGGCGATCAACGGCTACACCAAGTCCCAGGGCAAGAACCTGCGCATCATCGGCGGTTCGGCGTCCGGCGGTGTGAAGCTCGTCGTCAACCCCGACAAGATCAAGTCGCTGAAGGACGTCAAGGGCAAGAAGATCGCCACCCCGCAGCACGGCAACACCCAGGACGTGGCGTTCCTCAACTGGGCCGCCGAGCAGGGCTGGAAGGTCGACGCCGAGAGCGGCAAGGGCGACGTCACAGTCGTGCGCAGTGACAACAAGGTCACCCCCGATGCCTACAAGTCCGGGGCCGTCGACGGTGCCTGGGTGCCGGAGCCGACCGCGTCGAAGCTGGTCGCCGAGGGCGGCAAGGTCCTCCTCGACGAGGCATCGCTGTGGCCGGACAAGAAGTTCGTGATCACGAACATCATCGTCCGCCAGGAGTTCCTCGAGAAGCACCCGAAGGTCGTCGAGGCCGTGCTGAAGGGCTCGGTCGAGACCAACAAGTGGATCAACGCCAACCCGGACGCGGCCAAGGCGGCGGCGAACGAGCAGCTGGAGGTCGACTCCGGCAAGGCGCTGCCCGCCAACGTGCTGGACCCGGCGTGGAAGTCGATCCAGTTCACCGACGACCCGCTGGCCTCCACCCTCAACACCGAGGCCGAGCACGCCGTGAAGGCGGGGCTGCTGCAGAAGCCCGACCTGAAGGGCATCTACGACCTCGCGCCGCTGAACAAGGTCCTCAAGGCCGAGGGCGAGCCCACGGTCGACGACGCCGGTCTCGGCGCGAAGTAAGCCCGGATCCCGAAGAGTCCCAGGAGGTGACGACCATGGCCACGACCCTCGCCAAGGCCGCCGACGGCACGGAGGCGGCCACCCACGCCGCCCGGATCGAGCACGTCTCGAAGTCGTTCGCGGGCCCCGCCGGGCAGCAGCTCGTGCTGGACGACATCACCCTCGATGTCGCGCCCGGCGAGTTCGTCACCCTCCTGGGGGCCTCGGGCTGCGGCAAATCCACCCTGCTCAACCTGGTGGCGGGCCTGGACCGGCCCTCCGCCGGCGACATCACCACCGACGGCCGTCCCGCCCTGATGTTCCAGGAACACGCCCTGTTCCCGTGGCTGACCGCCGGCAAGAACATCGAACTGGCCCTGAAGCTCAGCGGTGTGCCGAAGGCGGAGCGCCGCGAGCGGGCGGAGCGGCTGCTCGAACTCGTCCGGCTCAAGGGCGCGTACGGCAAGCGGGTGCACGAGCTGTCGGGCGGTATGCGCCAGCGGGTCGCGCTGGCCCGCGCGCTGGCCCAGGAGAGCAGGCTCCTGCTGATGGACGAGCCGTTCGCGGCACTGGACGCGATCACGCGGGACGTGCTGCACGACGAGCTGACCCGTATCTGGCGCGAGACGCAGGTGTCCGTCCTGTTCGTCACGCACAACGTGCGCGAGGCGGTCCGTCTCGCGCAGCGTGTGGTGCTGCTGTCCTCCCGTCCGGGGCGGATCGCCCGCGAGTGGACGGTGGACATCCCGCAGCCGCGCCGCATCGAGGACACCGCCGTGGCGGAGCTGTCCGTCGAGATCACCGAAGAACTGCGTGGGGAGATCCGCCGTCATGGCCAGCACTGACTCGACGACGACCGTCGACAAGGACGGCAACGATCTCGCCGGTCTGGAGGCGGGCCTCGACGCGCTGGAGACGCGGCAGACCAGCCGCACACCGTTCCGGCAGACCCTCACCGAGAAGATCCTGCCGCCCGTCCTCGCCGTCGCCCTCGTCCTGGCGGTCTGGCAGGCCCTGGTCTCCTTCAAGGTCGTCGACGACCCGACCAAGCTGCCCGCCCCCTCGGCGGTGTGGGACGTCGTCCACCAGGCGTGGCTCCAGGGCGAACTGCTCGGCTACATCTGGACCAGCGTCTCGCGCGGTCTGCTCGGCTTCTGCTTCGCCCTGGTCATCGGCACCCCGCTGGGTCTGCTGGTGGCCCGCGTGAAGTTCGTCCGCGCGGCCATCGGCCCGATCCTGTCCGGCCTGCAGTCCCTGCCCTCGGTCGCCTGGGTCCCCCCGGCCGTGATCTGGCTGGGCCTGAACAACTCGATGATGTACGCCGTCATCCTGCTCGGCGCGGTCCCCTCCATCGCCAACGGCCTCGTCTCCGGCGTCGACCAGGTGCCCCCGCTGTTCCTGCGCGCGGGCCGCACGCTCGGCGCGACCGGCCTGAAGGGCACCTGGCACATCGTGCTCCCGGCGGCGCTGCCCGGCTACGTGGCGGGCCTGAAGCAGGGCTGGGCCTTCTCCTGGCGCTCCCTGATGGCCGCCGAGATCATCGCCTCCTTCCCCGACCTCGGCGTCGGCCTCGGACAGCTCCTGGAGAACGGCCGCAACGCCAGCGACATGGCCATGGTCTTCGAAGCCATCCTCCTCATCCTCATCGTCGGCATCGCGATCGACCTGCTGATCTTCAGCCCGCTGGAGCGGTGGGTGCTGCGCAGCCGCGGCCTGCTGGTGAAGTGACCGTGTTCAACAAGCCCGTTCTCCTCGTCATCGCCCACGGCAGCCGCGACCCGCGGCACGCCGCGACGGTGCACGCCCTGGTGCGCCGGGTCCGCTCCCTGCGCCCCGACGTCCGCGTGGAGACGGGCTTCCTGGACTTCAACGTGCCCTCGGTCCAGGGGGTGCTGGAGTCCCTGGCGGTCCAGGGCGTCCGTGACGTCGTGGCCCTCCCCCTCCTGCTGACCCGGGCGTTCCACGCGAAGGCGGACATCCCGGCGGTCCTCGCGGACGCTCCCCCGCAGCTGCGGATCCGCCAGGCCGAGGTCCTGGGCCCGTCGCCCCTGTTGCTGTCCGCCCTGGAGCGACGCCTGTACGAGGCGGGCCTGTCCCCCGCCGACAAGTCCTCGACCGGGGTCGTGCTGGCCTCGGCGGGGTCCACCGACCCGGAGGCGATCGCAGTGATCGCAGAAATCGCGCGGGAGTGGCGGCACACCGGTTGGTGCGCCGTGCGGCCTGCGTTCGCCTCCGCATCTCTCCCCCGCACCCAGGACGCCGTCCGGGAACTCCGGGCCCTCGGCTGCGCCCGAGTGGCGGTCGCCCCCTACGTCCTCGCCCCCGGCTTCCTCCCCGACCGCATCGCGCGGGGCGCGGCTGAGGCGGACGTCCTGGCGGACGTACTGGGGCCGGCACCGGAGGTGGCCCGGGTGGTGCTGGAGCGGTACGAGGCGGCTGGGGTACCGGCGTTGACGGCTGTGAGCGCCTGACGGCTCGGGCCACGGCCTTCGATTACCGGGGCCCCGACGGGCCCTCACGCGGCGGGTTCCGGTTCCGGCTGGAGGGCGAACGAGTAGGGGGCCCACGGGCCGGTGACCTCGACGCGGAGGCCGGGGATGCCCTCGGCGGCCGCCAGTACGGCGGCGCGGAAGGCGTCGACGCGGTCGGCGGGGACGAGGTAGGCGTCGTTGCCGACGTTGGTGCCGGGGGCGGCGCCCGCGAGGCTTCCGCGTTGCGGGGTGTGGGCGACGCGGTCGACGGCGAGGGTGCCGGCGGTCTGCGTGAGGTGTGCGGCGGCCTGCGCGACCGTACGCCAGGCCTCCTCGTTTCTGCGCTGTCTGCGGCGGCGGATCGACAGGTAAGCGCGGCCGACGCCGACGCCGACGGGCGTTTCCCGTCCGCCGTCGGTGTCCGGCCCGGGTGGTGTGATGTCGGGTGCGGCGTAGATCTTGACGCCGAGTTCGACGTGGCCCGTGAGGCGGTCCAGGAGGGACTGGAAGTACACGCGGCGGGTGTCGAGGGCCTGCCGGGCGCGCGCCTCGTCGGGGTAGACGGTGGCCAGGCGCAGGGGCAGGACGGCGGTGCCGCTCGCGACGAGCGCGGCGACGACGGCGTGGTGGGAGCGGACCGTGGACTCCATCCAGTCCAGGTCGTGGAGGTGGGCCTGGAGGGGTGCCTCGGCGTAGTCGGCGGCCGGGACGCGGCCGACGGCGAAGGCGAGCCGGGAGGCGGGGTCGGCTGCGGGCGTCACCAGGTGGATCCGGTCGCCGGCGACGCCGCGCACGTGCGCCACCGCCGCGGCGGCCTCGGGGGTGCCGCGCAGGACCGCGTAGACGTAGACGACGTCCGGGTCGGTCGGGCCGGTCGGTTCGGTCGGGTCGGTCATGGCTCCGGCCTCCTGTCGGCCGCCTTGAGGGCGGCGATCTCGGCGCGCAGCCGTTCGTTCTCGTCGGCCAGGGACCGCTCGGGGCGAGCGGCGCGGGAGGAGAGGGAGGGATCGTGTTCCCACCAGTCGATGCCCATCTCCTTCGCCTTGTCGACGGAAGCGACGAGCAGGCGCAGCTTGATGGTGAGCAGTTCGATGTCGAGCAGGTTGATCCGGATGTCGCCGGCGATGACCACGCCCTTGTCGAGGACGCGTTCGAGGATGTCGGCGAGGTTGGCGCTCTGGGCGCCGGGCCCGTGGCCGTAGGGGGAGGGAAGGCGGGGCGGCCCGGTGAGTCCGCCTGTTGCCGGATGGGTCATGGTCGCGGGGCTCGTCTCCGGGCGTCGATCTCGTCGAGTCGGTCCAGCAGTTCGTCCTCGCGGCGGTCGTACTCGTCCTCGTCGACGCGGCCCTCCAGCAGGGCCCGTTCCAGGTCGACGAGGGCCTGCCGGACGGGGGCCGGGTCGTAGTACTGCGCCTCGGCGGCCGCCTGGAGCTGCTCGGCGGCCCACAGGGTGGTGCGCACGGGCGCGAACGGGAGGGTGAGGATGCCGGTGAGCAGGCCCATGTCAGGCGGCGAAGCTGTACGGGGGCAGCGGCCCGCGCAGCCGGAAGTCGTAGGCGGCGCCGTAGTCCTGGGCCAGGCGCCGGACGGCCGTGGTGAACTCCTCGGCGCGGGCCTGCTCGACGAGGAACGACACGTTGAGGAAGTCGTCCTTGGACGGGTCCGCCACGACGCTGGACCTGGCGAGTCCGGACAGCCGTCCGACGATCTCCTCGGCCTGCCGCCGCTGCCGGGCGTCGACCTGCCGGGCGACCAGTTCGCCGAGGGCGAGGCGGTCCTCGTAGCTGCCGGTGCCGTCGCGGGTGCACTGGTTGAGCCGGCGGGCCTCCTCGGACTCGTCGAGCACCTCGCGCAGCAGGTCGTCCTGGTCGCGGGCGGCCTTGAGGTTGAACTCGGCGGTGCCGTGCAGTTCGCCGAGCCTGCGGGCGTAGTCCTGGCCCTGCTCTTCCAGGGCCGTGCGGACGGCGGCGTCGTCGGGGGCGAGCAGGCCGAACCGCATGGGCAGGACCGAGCCGTCGGCCATGAGCCGTTCCTGGAGTTCCTGATGGGCGGCGAGGTCGCGCCGTTTGGGCCGCAGACCGGGGGGTGCGGCGCTGACCACGGCGGCGAGCGGCCCGTGCACGACCACGCGCGGGGAGTCGTCGGTCCCGCCGACCGTGCGCAGGCCGTCGAGGCGCAGGGGGTGGTCGGAGCGGGTGACGGCGTACACGTAGACGCCGCTCACCGCTCGTCTCCCTTGCCGTCCTTGTCGTCACGGTCGAAGATGTCGCCGATCGCGTCGATGGCGCCGCCGATCGCGCCGCCGGTCTTGCCCCGGGCGCCGCTCTCGACGAGGTTGCCGACGATGTCGGTGAGCTTGTCGGGTGCCTTGCGGCCGGACTCGAGGTCGAGGCGGTTGCAGGCCTCGGCGAACCGGAGGTAGGTGTCGACGCTCGCGATGACGATCCGTATGTCGATCTTGAGGATCTCGATGCCGACCAGGGAGACACGGACGAACACGTCGATCACGAGCCCGCGGTCCAGGATCAGTTCGAGGATGTCGAAGAGGCCGCCGGTCCCCGACCCGCCGGAAGTGGCGGCGGGTTGCATCCCGCCGGTCTGTGTCATGACGGTCACGGTGCGATTCCTCTCGCGAGACTCGTTCTCGTGCCGCCCGTAGGTACGGGGGTGGCGGCGGGCGTGTTCACGCAAACACCGAACGGGTCTCAGCGGCGGGACTTTTCGGACACGCTCTAGCTGTATTGATCACGAGCGTTGTTGACACTGACCGGGCTTGATCATGGCGAAGACCTCCGGTGTGGTGGAGCTGTCTAGGACTGCACCGCACGGAGG